>NZ_KE384405.1:15227-137685 GCF_000425605.1 Thioalkalivibrio sp. ALE17 | reverse complement strand
GACTGGGTGGAGGACAACATCCAGGAGACGTTGACGTTCTACCGCCTGCCGCGGGCCCATCACAAGCACATGAAGAGCACCAACATGCTCGAGCGGCTGAACGAGGAGATCCGCCGCCGGACCCGGGTGGTCCGGATCTTCCCCAACACCCACAGCTGTCTACGCCTGGTACGGGCCCTGGCCGTCGAAATCCACGAAGGCTGGCTGGAGGACAACCGCTACCTGAACATGGATCTGCTCAAAGAGCACAAGAAGATCTTGCTCCGGCAGGCCGAGGCCGCCTGAGCCATACCGACCAACCGAACATGGCTGACTCACTTCTGCACAACTTGACGCACACAACCGCCGAACCTTCCAGGTTCGAACCCTGGACTCGCTCAAATATCCATAGAAAAGGGCCCCACGAGGGGGCCCTTCTCTATGGATGGCTGGGGGACCAGGATTACTCGGCGCTACGCGCCTCGCCCTGCGGGCCAGCGCCGCAAGCGGCGCTGTTCGGCTCGGCTTCGCCTCGCCGTCGAACCTTGCAGGTTCTCATCCTGGAAACTTCCATCTATCCATGAAAAAAGGCCCCACAAGGGGGCCTTCTTCCATGGATGGCTGGGGGACCAGGATTCGAACCTGGGTTGACGGAGTCAGAGTCCGTAGTCCTACCGCTAGACGATCCCCCAGTAAACCGGATCGCGTGCGTCCCGCAGAAACTCGAGGCGAATTTTAACGCTTCGAGTACTGGGTTGCACGACGGGCCTTGCGCAGGCCGATCTTCTTCCGCTCCACCTCGCGGGCATCGCGGGTCAGATGACCACCACGACGCAGCGGCGAGCGCAGCTCTTCGTTGTACTGCACCAGGGCGCGGGCAATGCCCAGGCGGATCGCACCGGCCTGGCCGTTACCACCACCGCCCTCGACGGTTGCGATCACGTCGAAGTTTTCGGTGGACTCGGTCGCCTCCAGCGGCTGGCGCACGACCATGCGCGACGTCTGGCGGCCGAAGAACTCGTCCAGCGGCTTCTGGTTAACCGTGATGTTGCCCGTACCCGGGCGCAGGAAGACGCGCGCAGCGGCGGTCTTGCGGCGGCCGGTGCCGTAATACTGATTGGTAGCCATTCGGATCGATTCCCTTGCTGATTCTGGCGGCTCAGACTTCGAGCGGCTGCGGCTGCTGGGCCGTATGCCGGTGTTCGGTGCCGGCGTAGACCTTGAGCTTCTTGAACATGGCCCGGCCAAGCGGGTTGCGCGGCAGCATGCCCTTCACGGCAAGCTCCAGCACCTTCTCCGGATGACGCTCGATCATCTGGGTGAAGTTGGCTTCCTTGATGCCACCCGGATAACCGGTGTGGTGGAAGTACTTCTTGTCCATGGCCTTGTTGCCGGAGACGCGAATCTTCTCCGCGTTGATCACGACGATGTAGTCGCCGGTATCGACATGCGGCGTGTACACGGGCTTGTGCTTCCCGCGCAGACGGCGTGCGATCTCCGTGGCGAGTCGGCCGAGGGTCTTGCCGTCGGCGTCGACGAGAAACCAGTCGCGTTCGACTTCGGCCGGCTTGGCGCTGATGGTACTCATGATGTTCGATGCTCCGAGGTCGGGGCGATTCAGAAAGCGCGCAAGAATAACGCTTCCCTTCACCCGATTCAAGCAAAAGGGACAATTCGCGAGACGGGCCGCGCTCGACGTCCACCGGAGGCGACGTGGCGGGCCGGGGCCTGCGCGAGCGCCCTCCGCACATAATAAAGGGGCCGCCCCGAAGGGCGGCCCCCCTTGCAGGCCCCGGGCGCAAGGCCCGGGGCGGCACACAACCCGTTTACAGCTGAGCTTCGGCGCGCTCCTGCACTTCCTGCATCAGCTCGGGGTCGTTCTGCAGGGCCATGGCGACTTCGTTGTATTCCTCGACGCTCATGCCCGTGTCTTCCACGGCGCTGACCATTTCGTCCTGAGCTTCCTGCTGCATGGACTGCGCCTCGGTCTCGTCCTCGGCGTTCTGCAGGCGGTCAGCGAAGTCCTCGCGCACTTCCTGCACCGCGACGAAGGCGGTCACGAAGGTGTCAATGTCCTCTTCGCTCAGGTCCACCTCGGGGGCTTCCTGCATCGGGGCTCCGCCCTGGGCCGCGCCACCCTGGGCGCCACCCTGCGGCGGCTGGCCGCCCTGGGCACCGCCGCCGGCGCCGGCACCGCCTTCCTGGGCCGGGGGCTGGCCACCCTGGGCGCCGCCCATGTCGCCACCGCCGGCGCCGCCTTCGGCACCACCATACTGCGCGGAGGCCGCGCCACCGACGGCAAACAGGGAAGTCAGGGCCATCGCGAGGATCGTCTTGCGCATATTCATCATGTTGCTCCTTTTCCTTTGGTTCGATCGGATCTCGCGGCCGACCGGGACCCGCTCGAGGCGCCCCCGGTCCAGCCGCGCCGCAACCGTGTGAGGAGGAATGAGCCCGTGCGGGCTGCGCTTCTCCGATTGCTGACTGAGAAGGAGCAGGCATCGTGCCAACAATGGCAACCGGGGAGACATTCTATAGGAATCAGATGGTTAGGACTGAATCAGCTGACAGGGCGTCCGCCGACGGCGGGATTGTGAATGGGTCATAATGACACATGGGTCAGCTCGACCCGGGTCAGGATGTCACGACGGGTCGGATTCACCGAGCTTGCGGTAGAGCGTCTTGCGTCCGATGCCGAGGATACGCGCGGCCCGCTGCTTGTTGCCGTCCACGTGCTCCAGGACCCGCTGAATGTAGTCGCGCTCGCGCTCTTCCAGCGTCGGCCATTGGGTGTCGTCGCCGACTCCCGCTACGGGTAACACCTCTGCGCCGGCACCACCGGCGGCCACACCCGCATCTTCGCCGCCGATCGCGAACACGCGTTCCGGCAGGTCCCGGGTCTCGATCACCTCGCCCGTGGCCAGGGTGGCGGCGCGCTCGATGAGGCTGGCCAGTTCGCGTACGTTCCCGGGGAAGGGGTAGCGCACCAACGCGCGCAAGGCCTCCGGGCTCAGACGCCGCTCGGGCAGGCCTCGGGCCAGGGCCTGCTGGCGCAGGAACTGCAGGGCCAGGTACTCGATATCGTCACCGCGTTCTCGCAGCGGCGGGATCTCGATCCGGAAGGTCTCCAGACGATAGTAGAGATCCTCGCGGAAACGGCCGTCGGCCATGTGCGCCTGCAGGTCCTGGTGGGTGGCCGCGACGATACGCACATCCGTCTCGATCTCCTCGTTGGCGCCCACCGGGCGCACCCGTCCGTCCTGCAGCAGGCGCAGCAGCTTGCTTTGCATCGCCACCGGCATCTCGGCGATCTCGTCCAGGAACAGGGTTCCCCCATGTGCCTCGGTGAACAGTCCTCGACGGGCACCCTTGGCCCCACTGAAGGCACCCGCTACATGCCCCAGCAGCTCCGACTCCAGCAGGGCCTCGGGGATGCCGGCGCAGTTGAGCGCGACGAACGGCCCTTGCGCCCGGTCACTTTCCGCGTGCAGCGCCCGCGCCACCAGCTCCTTCCCGGTCCCGGACTCGCCGGTAATCAGGACGCTGCCGTCGGCGGCCGCGATCCGCCGGATCAGGTCGAACATCTGCAGCATGGCCGGACTGTGTCCCTGCATGCCATGAAACCCGTCGGCCTGGGCGAGCACCTCGCGATAGCGCCGCACCTCGTCCTTCAGGCGACGCGCCTCGGTTACCCGGTCAGCAGCCAGGCGCAGATGATCGAGGTCCACCGGCTTGGTCAGAAAGTCGTCCGCCCCCGCCTTCAGCGCGGCCACGGCCTGATCGATGGTCCCGAAGCCCGTCAGCATGATGAAGCCCGGCGCCGGCACCCGGGCGCGCGCGTCCTCGAGCACCTGAAACCCGTCGGCGCCCGGCAGACGCAGGTCACTGACCACCAGACTGAAGGCCTGCTGTGCCAGTGCCCGCGCGGCGTCCTCGGCGCTGCCTACCGCGGTGACCGCGTAGCCGGCCTCGGCCAGCTCCTCGTGCAGCAATTCGCGATGTCCGCGGTCGTCCTCCACCACAAGGACCGATTCCGGGGGCGCGGCGGGTGTTTGTGGCGCGGCGCTCATAGGCGCGTCTCCTGCGGTTCGTCAGTGGCCAGCGGCAGATGCACGACAAAGCGGGTCTCCCCGGGCACGCTGCGATCCAGCGCGACCGTGCCGCGATGATCTTCCAGTGCCACCTGGACAACAGCCAGCCCCAGTCCGGTTCCCTCGCCCGTGGGTTTGGTGGTGAAGAAGGGCTCGAACAGGCGCGCCGCCTGTTCGTCGTCGATCCCGCGCCCGGCGGTCGGACCGTCATCGGCCACCACCAGGGTTACCCGGTCGGCCTCCGCCCGCCAGTGGACGCGCACCTCACCGGCGGCCGCCTGGGCCGCGTTCTCCAGCAGGTTCTCCAGCGCCTGTCCGAGGCGCAGACGATCGGCCGCGACGACCAGCGCCTCCCCGTCCACCTGGAACCGGATCGCGTCGGGCGCGTGCCGCGCGCGCACCCGCTCGACCAGGTCGTCGACCAGTTGCGCGAGGTCCAGGGGGCGTTCCTGCAGGGGGTTGCGACGAGCGAAGTCCAGCAACTGCCGCACGATGGTCTCCACCCGCTCGAGTTCGGCCTGCAACGCCTCCATCTCCTTGCGCGCAGGATCCGCCTCCGGCAGGCGGCGAATGGCCCGCTGCACCCGCCCGGCGATAATCCCGAGCGGTGTCCCCAGCTCATGCGCCACACCGGCCGCGAGCTGGCCGATCGCCGCCAGCTTCTCCGAGTGCCGCAGCTTTTCCTCGAGCCGCACCTGCTCGTGGCGCTGCGCCTCCAGTTCCGCCTCCGAGGCCTCGCGGCGCTCCATCATGCGGTTCATCGAGACCGCCAGCCCGCGCAGTTCGGCCGGCCCGTCCTCCGGCGCCCGCAGGCCGCGCTGGCCATCGCCGATCGCGCGCATCGCGGCCATCAGGCGCGACACATGCCGGCCGACGGCCCGGTGGTAGCCGAACAGTACGACCAGCAGGAACAGCGCACTGACCGCCAGCATCAGCAACCCGCCCTGCCACTGCAGCTGCGTGACGAAGGCCCGGAACGGGGTCACATCGCGGGTCACCTGCAGCAGGCCCACGATCCGCCCGGCCGGATCCGACAACGGCAGGAAGAAGGAGAAGGTCTCGCGCCCCTGGTGCTCGCCGAAGGCCCCGAGACTGCCGGTCTCGCTGATGACCCGGGCCTCGCCGCGGCGTTGCAGGGTCGGGCTGGGCGGCCCACTGGCCGCGACCATGCGGCCCTCGGCGTCGTAGACGTAGACCCCGAACACCTCCTCGATCTGGAACAGCGAATCCAGCGACTGCTGCACCCCGGACACGTCGTCCTGCAGCATAGCGCTCGACACCGGGAGCCGGATCGAACGCGCTACCAGTTCGATATCCTCCTGCATGCGGTTTTCCATCTGGACCTGGAATTCGCGCAGGCCGAGCGCCACCACCGCGGCCATCATCAGCAGCAGCGGCAGCAGCACGAAGGACAACACCGCGGTGCGCAGGCTGTTCAGGCTTCGGATCATGGGCGTTGGGTCATCATCGACGGGCCATCCGCGGCACGGGCCGGACTCAATGGTAGACACGCCCGGCAACAGGAGGCGAATCACAGCCAAAAAAAAGCGCGGGTCGAAGCCCGCGCCAAGAAAACCACCAAAGGAGGATGGAGGAGTCCACTAACCACTGACAGGGGGGACAGCGATTAGCGTATGCAAATCTTCTAATATGGCGATGTTCTTGTCAACCGGTGAAATACGCAGGGGGTCGTCCTTCACCGTTTCGTCATATCACGTACCCTTGAAGACCTGCATACCCCGTAAGACGCAGGTCCGCCCGATCTATTCCCGGGCATGAAAACCACCCGCCGGGAATGCACCAAAAATCGACTTCGTTCACGGATCCCGCATCATGCTTCGTCACCTGAGCCACCCCGTCACCTCGCTTGCCCAGAACGCCACGCTGATCTGGTGCGATGCCACCGGGGCCGCGGCCTGGGTCGACCCCGGCGCGGATGCCGCGACCCTCGAACAGATCGCCCGCGAGCACGGCGTGCACCTGGAGAAGATCCTCCTGACCCACGGCCACCTGGACCATGTCGGGGCTACCGCCGAACTGGCCGCCCGTGCCAATGTGCCGGTGATCGGGCCGCATCGCGACGACGCCTTCTGGCTGGACCAGCTCCCGGCGCAGGCGCAGATCTTCGGCTTCCCCGAGACCGCGCCACTGGTGCCCGACCAGTGGCTGGAGGATGGCGACACCATCGCGCTGGGCCAGACCACACTCCGGGTGCTCCACTGCCCCGGCCATACCCCGGGGCACGTGGTCTTCCACGACTCCGAGAGCGGCCTGGCCCTGGTCGGCGACGTGCTGTTCCACGGGGCAATCGGCCGCAGCGACTTCCCGCGCGGCAACGGGCGCGAGCTGATCGCCTCGATCACCGACAAGCTCTGGCCGCTGGGCGACGAGACCCGGTTCGTGCCCGGCCACGGCCCCGAGTCCACCTTTGGTGAGGAACGCCGCAGCAACCCCTTCGTCGGCGACGCGGCCCTTGCCGCCGGCGGACAGCCCGGCCGCGGCCGCTACTACTGAGCCCTGCGGAGCAGCATCTCTCAAATGAAACGGGCCGCCCCGAGGGGCGGCCCGTGTACGCACGGCGCCAGGCGTCTTCTCAGCCGTTGGCGCGCAGCGCGGCGATGCGCTGTTCGATCGGCGGGTGGCTCATGAACAGCTTCTTCAGGCCCTGGGCCATGCCGCCACGGATCCCGAAGGCCGCCATCTGGTCCGGCATGTCCACCGGCCGCCCGGAGGCCCGGGCCAGCGACTCCAGCGCGCCGATCATCTTCTCGCGCCCGGCAAAGCGGGCCCCCGCCTCGTCGGCGCGGAACTCGCGCTGACGCGAGAACCAGAACACGATGATGGAGGCCAGGATCGCGAGGATGATCTCGGTCACGATGGCGGTAATCCAGAAGGCCGGTCCGTGACCCGACTCGTTCTTGAAGATCACCCGATCGACGAAGTGGCCGATCACGCGCGACAGGAAGATCACAAAGGTGTTCACCACGCCCTGAATCAGTGCCAGGGTCACCATGTCGCCGTTCGCCACGTGGCCGACCTCGTGCCCCAGCACGGCCTCGACCTCACCCTGCCCCATGTTCTGCATCAGTCCGGTGCTTACGGCCACCAGGGCGTTGTTCTTGCTCATCCCGGTGGCAAAGGCGTTCGGGTCGGGCGAATCGTAGATTCCCACCTCGGGCATGCCGATACCGGCCTGTTTGGCCTGGCGCTGCACCGTCTCCAGCAACCACTGCTCGGTGGCGTTGCGCGGCTTGTCGATCACGTGGACCTTCATCGTCTTCTTCGCCATCCACTTGGAGATGGCCAGCGAGATGAACGACCCGCCGAATCCGAACACGGCGGCGAAGATCAGCAAAGCGGTCAGGTCGAGATCGACCCCCTGTTCATCGAGGATGCTCTCCACACCCAGGATACGCAGGGTGATGCTGAGCACGATCAGGATGGCGAAGTTGGTCGCCAGAAACAGCAGAACACGTTTCATGAAGTTTTCCTGTACTCCATCAATCCATTTACGGGGATGTCGCAATCATCGGGGCGCACCGCGCGAATTCAAGCGCCACCCCGATCAGTGACCACCGGAGCGCCCCGGGGTTCAGGCCGGGCGCACTTCCAGGCGGTCCGCATTCTGGTAGCCGCGTGGCAGCTGGCGCCCGCGCCGGGCGCGCTCGCCCACGTACTCCGCCCACTCGGCCGGGGCCAGTGCCTTGAAGCGCTTGCCGGCGTGCACGACCAGGGTGTCCTGCGGCCCCAGCACGGCCACGTCGAGCACCCGCTCGGAGCCGTCCTTGAGGGCCGCGGACGGGATGCCGATCAGCTTGTTGCCCTTGCCGCGCGCCAGCTCCGGCAGCTCGGTGGCCGGGAACAGCAGCAGATAGCCGCGGGTGGTGACGACCGCGATGTGGTCCTCGTGCGGGTTGCGCACCGGGGCCGGCTGCAGAACGGCCGCCCCGTCGGGCACGGTCAGCACGTTCTTGCCGGCCTTCTGCCGCCCCAGCAGATCGCCCAGTTTGGCGACGAAGCCGTAGCCGTGATCCGAGCCCAGCAGCCAGCGGTCTTCCTCCGCGCCCGTTGCCATGCCGACAAAGCGCGCGCCCTCCGGCGGGTTCACGCGGCCGGACAGCGGCTCGCCCTGCCCGCGCGCCGACGGCAGGGTGTGCGCGGGGATGGTATAGGTGCGGCCGGTGGAGTCGATGAACGCGACCGGCTGGTTGCTGCGCCCGGTGACCGCGGCCTGGAAGGCATCCCCGGCCTTGTAGCTGAGCCCCTGGGCATCCACGTCGTGGCCCTTGGCCGCACGTGCCCAGCCCTTTTCCGACAGCACAATGGTCAGCGGCTCGGTGGGCACCAGCGCGGACTCGTCCAGTGCCTGCGCGGCGGCGCGCTGGACCAGCGGCGAGCGGCGCTCGTCACCGTAGTCCGCGGCGTCCTTCTCGATCTCGCGGCGGACCTGGGTGCGCAGGCGGCGCTCGGACCCCAGGGTCTTCTCCAGCTGATCGCGCTCCTTGGCCAGTTCGTCCTGCTCGCCGCGGATTTTCATCTCCTCGAGCTTGGCCAGGTGGCGCAGCTTCAGCTCCAGGATCGCCTCGGCCTGGATATCGGACAGGCCAAAGCGGCTCATCAGTTCCGGCTTGGGCTGGTCGTACTCGCGGATGATCGCGATCACCTCGTCGATATTGAGATAGGCGATCAGCAGGCCTTCCAGCACATGCAGCCGCGCCTGCACCTTCTCCAGGCGCCACTGCAGACGCCGGCGCACGGTCTCGATGCGGAAGCTCAGCCATTCACTCAGCAGCCCGGCCAGGTCGCGTACCTGCGGTCGGCCGTCCAGGCCGATCACGTTCATGTTCACGCGGTAGGTCTTTTCCAGGTCCGTGGTCGCGAACAGGTGGGCCATCAGCGCCTCGACATCCACGCGGTTCGAGCGCGGGGTGATCACCAGACGGGTCGGGTGCTCGTGGTCGGACTCGTCGCGCAGGTCCTCGACCATCGGCAGCTTCTTCGCGCGGATCTGGCTGGCGATCTGTTCCAGCAGCTTGGCCCCGGAGACCTGGTGCGGCAGCGCGGTGACCACGATGTCGTCACCTTCGCGTTCATAGCGCGCCCGCGCGCGGATCGAACCCTGCCCGGTCTCGTAGACCTTTCGCAGCTCCGCAGGCGGGGAAATGATCTCCGCCTCGGTGGGAAAGTCCGGCGCCGGCAGGTGCTCGCACAGCTCGGCGACGGTCGCCTTCGGGTGCTCCAGCAGGTGCACGCAGGCCGCAGCCACCTCGCGCAGGTTGTGCGGCGGGATATCGGTGGCCATGCCCACGGCGATCCCGGAACCGCCGTTCAGCAGCACGTTCGGCAGCCGGGCCGGCAGCACCTTCGGCTCGTCCAGCGCGCCGTCGAAGTTCGGCACCCAGTCCACCGTGCCCTGCCCCAGCTCCGAGAGCAGCAGCTGCGCATAGCGCGACAGCCGCGACTCGGTGTAGCGCATCGCGGCGAAGGACTTGGGATCGTCCGGCGAGCCCCAGTTGCCCTGCCCGTCGACGAACGGGTAGCGGTAGGAGAAGGGCTGCGCCATCAGCACCATCGCCTCGTAGCACGCCGAGTCGCCATGCGGATGGAATTTGCCGAGCACATCACCCACGGTGCGCGCGGACTTCTTGTACTTGGCCGTGGCCGAGAGCCCCAGCTCGCTCATGGCGTAGATGATGCGGCGCTGCACGGGCTTGAGCCCGTCGCCGATGTGCGGCAGCGCACGGTCCAGGATCACGTACATGGAGTAGTCCAGGTACGCCTTCTCGGTGAAGTCCTTCAGCGGCAGCTGCTCGCCGCTGTTGGCGAACAGGCTGGGGGTCTCGATATCGCTCATCGGCGCTCTCGCGAATGATGGGTGGCGCGGGCTTTTACCCCGGACCGGGCCCGCGTACTGTAGCGGGCACGCGCCCGCCATTCCACGGGGTCACGGGAAAACCGCCGAACCGGGGAGCGGAGAAGCCCCGGAGGAGTCCGTTCGTGCTGGATACAGGCTGGATCGCCAGTATCGCTGCCGTCGCCGTGTTTGCCCTCGCGGCGATCAGCGTGGTGCACGCCCTGCTGCAGCGCCGCGACACCGGGACCATCATCGCCTGGGTCGGGCTGATCGTGCTGCTGCCGCTGGGCGGCTCGGTCCTGTACTGGCTGTTCGGGGTCAACCGCATCCGCCGGCGCGCCCACGCCCTGCGCGAGGGCTATCTGATCGCCGACCCGAGCGCCGGGGGCGCCACCCTGAGCGAGCCGCCGGAACGCTGGCAACGCCTGCTGCACTCCGGCGACCGACTGAGCCCTTTCCGCCTGGTCGGCGGCAACGCGATCGAACCGCTGTTCGACGGCGACCGCACCTATGCCCGCATGCTGGACGCCATCGACAGCGCCCGTCACAGCATCACCCTGGCCACCTATATCTTCGACTACGACCGGGTCGGGGAACGCTTCGTGGACCGCCTGCAGCAGGCCCAGGACCGTGGCGTGCAGGTGCGCGTGCTGATCGACGCCATCGGCGCCCGCTACAGCCGCCGCAACACCCTGCGCCGACTGCGCCGAGCGGGGATCCCGGCCACCACCTTCATGCCGGTGCACCTGCCACGCAGTCTGGCCGCCTTCAACCTGCGCAACCACCGCAAGATGCTGGTGATCGACGGCCGCCAGGCCTTCACCGGGGGCATGAACATCCGCCGCGGCCACAGCCACGCCGATCCGGGCCCCCACCCGATACACGACCTCCACTTCGAGCTGCGCGGCCCCGCCTGCACGCAACTGCAGCGGGTGTTCACGGAGGACTGGCAATTCGCCACCGGGGAACGTCTGGACGGCCCGCGCTGGTTCCCGGATACCGTTGCCCCGGCCGGGGCCCGTGCCTGTCGCGGCCTGCCGGACGGCCCGGACGAGGACTTCGAGGTCCTGAACTTCACGCTGCAGTCGGCCCTGGCCGAGGCCCGCGAGCAGGTCACCATCATCACCCCGTATTTCCTGCCGGACGTGACGCTGACCGGCGCGCTCAAGGCCGCCGCCCTGCGGGGCGTCCGGGTCGACATCCTGATCCCGGCCCGGAGCAACCTGCGGCTGGTGGAATGGGCCAGCCGCCCGCAACAGGGCGAGCTGCTGGAGCGCGGCTGCCGCCTGTGGCTCACCCCGCCGCCCTTCAACCACGCCAAGCTGATGCTGGTGGATCGCGAGTGGGCCCTGGTCGGCTCCGCCAACTGGGATCCGCGCAGCCTGCGCCTGAATTTCGAGTTCAATCTGGAATGCCTGGATGCCGGCCTGGGTGGCGAACTGGCCAGCTGGGCCGACGCCCTGCGCGCGCAGTCGCACCTCCTGACCCTCGACGAGGTCCGCGCCCGTCCGCTCCCCGCGCAGCTACGCGACGGAGCCGCCCGCCTCCTCACTCCCTACCTGTAACGCGGGGCGACACTCCCCGGCCGGCGTGCAGACAGCGTTAGCCGGCCCCCATGCACCGCCCCCCCGAATGGGGGCGGCGGCCTGCGGTCTTTTGTACTGTAGGCGATGTCACGCGAATACCCGACGGGGCCCGATTCGCTTCGCCGCAGGGGAGTAAAGGGATGTTACGACGCGCGGAAACCGCAAAGGGACATCGATGAACGGGGTCCTGGTGCCGTCGCTCTATCTGGCCGCCGGCCTGGCCGCCTACGCCAGTCTGAGCCACCTGCTGCACAGCCGCCAGAGTGCGCGGCGCACCGAGCACCGCCTGTTCGCCACGATGTGCGCCCTGATGGTGGTGGTCGCCATCGGATCGGCCCAGACCTACCAGGCCGACAGCGTCGCGGCCTACACCCGCGCCCTTACCCTCAACATCTACCTGCTGGCCCCGTTCTACGTCCTGTTCGCCGCCTTCGTCGCGGCCCATACGCGGACGCCCGCACGCGGCCTGATGACCGGACTGCTGGTACTGCTGGGCATCACGTGGGTGGTCAACACCCTGCAGCCCTACAGCATGCAGTACCGCCACATCGAGGAGTTGCGCATCCTCGAGCTGCCCTGGGGCGAGAACGTGGCCCTGGCCGTGGGCACGATCAGTCCCTGGTTCGGCTTCGGCGTCCTCGCGGTCTTTCTGGTGTTCGGCTTCGCGCTGGTCACGTTGATCCGGCATTACCGCCGCCACCGCCAGGCCACCACCCTGCTCCTGCTGGGCGGGATCGGGGTCTTCGTACTGTTCACCACTCAGGGCGTGCTCGCCCGTGCCGGCGTGCTGGAGATGCCGCAGCTCGCACCGTTCGGCTACGTGGTGATGGTGGTGATGATGAGCCTGGTGCTGAACCGCGAGACTGGCGAACGCCTGCGCGACTCCGAGAGTCGCTTCCGCGCGCTGGTCGAGCAGTCCCCCATCGGCATCCAGGTGCTCACGCCGGAAGGCGAGATCCGCCAGACCAATGCCGCCTGGGAACGCATGCATGGCAGCGACGCCTCCCGCCCGGGCGGGAACGTCCTCGAGCGCCCGGATCCGATCGACCAGAAGCTCCTGGAACCGCTCGCGGATGCCGTGCGCGGGCACTACCGCGAGATCGGCCCGCTGGCCTACACCCCGCCGGCGCCTGCCGACACCGGGACCGGGGAAGGCCCCGCCGGCCCGCCCGGGGAGCGCTGGCTACGGGGCTGTATCTACCCGTTGCAGGATACGCAGGGTGAGGTGCAGGACGTCATCGTGATGCAGGAGGATGTGACCGCCGCGCACCGCAGCGAGGATGCCCTGCGCCTGATCGCCGAGGGCCTGCAGGCACGCTCGCGCGAGGAGTTCTTCCAGCAGCTGGTGCTCAAGCTGAGCAACCTGTTCGATGCCGACTATGCCCTGATCGGCATGGAAGACCCGGAGCACCCCGGCGTCGTCGAGACCGTCGCCCTGTGCGCCCGAGGCCGGATCGTCGACAACCTGCGCTACGACCTCGCCGAGACACCCTGCGAACGCGTGCTGGAGATCGGCACCTGTATCTATCCCTGCGACGTGCAGCAGCGTTTCCCGGAGGATGCAATGCTGGTGGAGATGGATGCCGAGAGCTACCTCGGCGCCCCGTTGCTGGACAGCCAGGGGACGCTGCTCGGGCATATCGCGATGGTCAACCGCCATCCGGTCGAGGATGTCGACAAGGCGATGGAGATCCTCGGGATCATGGCCGACCGCGCGGGCGCGGAACTGGAGCGGCTGCATACCGAGGAGCACATCCACGCGCTGGCCTACCACGACGCCCTGACCGGGCTGGCCAACCGTACCCGCCTGCACGACGACCTGACCCGGCATATCGAGGAGGCCGTCGTGGGGGACCTGCACGGTGGCCTGATCCTGATCGACCTGGATCACTTCAAGACCATCAACGATGCCCTCGGTCACGCGGTGGGCGACACCGTGCTGGGGGCCGTCGCCGAACGCCTGCGGGCCCATGCCCCGGAGGGCGCGCTGATCGTCCGCCTGGGGGGCGACGAGTTCGCCGTGGTGCTGCCGCCCCGCGATGGGGCCCGCGAGGCACTCGAGTCCGACCTGCACGCCATCGCCGAACGCATCCTCGAGGCCCTGCAGCGACCCATCGTGATCGGCGAGCGCACCTTCGGGGTCGGGGCCAGCCTGGGCTGCGTATGCTATCCGGATGCCGGCGAGAGCTCGGCCGATGCCCTGCGCCACGCCGATATCGCCCTGTACCAGGCCAAGCGGGCCGGGCGCGGCGGCGTGCAGTTCTACCGCCATGCGCTGCAGGACGAGGCCCATGCCCGCCTGCAGATCGAGGACGGTCTGCGCCAGGCGGTGGAGCGCGGCCAGCTGGACCTGCACTACCAGCCCCAGCTCGATGCCGCCGAACGCCTGATCGGCGCCGAGGCCCTGCTGCGCTGGCGGCACCCGGAACTGGGCGCGGTTGCGCCGGACCTGTTCATCCCGGTCGCGGAGGAGACCGGCCTGATCCATGGCATCGGCAACTGGGTCCTGGACCATGCCCTGGAACGCCTGTCGCAGTGGCAGCAGGCGGGGCTGCGTCCGCCGCGCCTGGCCCTGAACCTGTCACCGTGGCAACTCTCGCGCCCCGATTTCGTCGACCAGTTCCAGGCCCGCCTGCGCCACCACGGGGTTGACGCCCGCACCGTGACCCTGGAGGTCACGGAATCCGGACTGCTGCGCGACCTGCCGGATGCGATCGCCAAGCTGGGCGCGCTGCAGACCCTCGGCGTGCGCATCGCGCTGGATGACTTCGGCACCGGGTACTCGTCGCTGGCCTATCTGCGCGACCTGCCGGTGGACGAACTGAAGATCGACAAGTCCTTCGTGCAGGGGCTGCTGGCCGGTGGCGACCGGACCCTGATCGAGAACATCGTGGACATCGCCCGCAACATGGAGCTGGACGTGATCGCCGAGGGCGTGGAACACGCCGAGCAGCGGGACCAGCTACTGGCGCTGGGCTGCACGCGCTTTCAGGGGTTCCTGTTCAGCGAGCCCCTCGCCGAGGAGGCCTTCACCGCCCGGCTGCGGCAATAGCACCGGTTCAGTCGCGAGCGGACGGGTCCTCCAGCCCGCACCCCAGGGCGCCCCGCCGGCGCAGCGCCAGATCGGTTGCGCGCACCGCCGCCTCGGGACACTCGTGGTACAGCACGATACGGCTGCCACCCTCTTCCTTGGCCAGATACATGGCGCGGTCGGCACGCTGCAGCAGGGTCTCCGCGTCGTCGCCGTCCCCGGGATAGAGCGCCGCCCCCATGCTGAGGCCCACGTACACCGCTTCGCGGTTCACCTCCACCGGTTCCTCGAAGCGCTCGATCAGCTTGAGGCCGACACCGGTGACGGCATCGGGATCACGGACATTCTCCAGCAGCAGCACGAACTCGTCGCCACCCACGCGGGCGACCACATCGCTCTCCCGCACCCCCTCGCGCAGGCGCCGCGCCACGGTCACCAGCATCACGTCCCCGGCATCATGCCCCAGGCGGTCATTGATCGGCTTGAAGCCGTCGAGATCGCAGACCACCAGGGCCAGCCCGGTGCCCGTCCGCTGGGCCCGGCGCAGGGCCTGCTGCAGATGCTCCTGCAACAGGCTGCGGTTGGGCAGGCCGGTCAGGGAGTCGTGGTGGGCCTGATGCCACAGGCGCTCCTCCGAGGCCTTGTCGCGGGTGATGTCGCGCACCATGCCCAGCACCTGCACGGCCCGCCCCTCGGCATCACGGTCGATCTCGCCCTCCACCCGGACATGGCGGACCCCGCCGTCCCGGCGCACGACCCGGTGATCCACCCGGTAGAAATTCTCGCGGTCCAGGGCCTCGTTGGTCGCGCGCCGCACGCGGGTGCGATCATCCGGGTGGATGGCGCGCATGTACGCCTCGAAACCCGCACTCTCGGTGCGCGGATCGAGACCGAACAGTTCGAAGACATGCGACGACCAGTTCATGCGCTGACCCCGGATATCCCAGTCCCAGTAGCCGGCCCCGGCGATCCGCTGCGCCTCTTCCAGGCGCTCGGTGGTCTCCTGCAACGCCGCGGTGCGCCGGGCCACGGCGGCCTCCAGCCCGGCCTGCGTCTCGCGCAGACGAGCCTCGACCTGCTGGCGGCTCTCCAGCTCCTGGCGCAACGCGGCATGATCGCGCCAGATCCGCCGGCGCACGCGCACCCACATCAGCAGCATGATCAGGACCGTGATGCCGGTGGCGATCAGCGTGATCTGCTGCGCCTGCTCGTGACGCCGGGCCATGGCGGCCACCGCCTCCTCGTTGTCATGCTCGAAGGCCTGCAGGATGGCTTCCATCTGCTCCAGGACTTCCTCCTGCACCGGCATCGCCTCGGCATACAGGAGGGCCAGCGCCTCGCTGCGCCCACCGGCGAGGGCGATGTCCACGAGTTCGGACAGGATCGGAGCCCCGGTCGCGGTCAGCTCGCGCAGCTCCGCCAGCAACGCGGCATCGCGCGGGGTCCGGGCCAGCAGCTCGGCGCCCGCTCGGGCCTCCAGAAAACGTTCGGCCAGTTCGCGAAACTCCCGCTGGTAGCGGTCCTGCAGGGCCGGATCCTCGGCGCTGATGACCAGCGAGGCGCGCAGCATGCGCTCGCGTACCAGGCTGCGCATGCGGTGCACGCGATCCACCTTCTGCACGTATTCCTCGGTCAGGGCCTGGACGTCGTACTGCAGTTGCTGCACGCGCAGCCAGCTGGCCATGGCGACTACCGCGACCAGCAACAGCACCACGACAAAGGCACTGGTCAGACCGGGGACGACAGGACGCGAGGGCATGGCTGCTCAAGCCACCAAGGATACGGGCCACGCCCCATACGCACGCAGGCCGGTTGCCGGCGAAACCCCGCAAACCGCTGTCGCATCCTTGACGCGCATCCCGTTCCCCCTGTTTGATCGATCGCATCTGCACGATCCAGCCGCGAGGGTGCCGCGAGATGTCCACCAATACAAGCGCTGACGCTGCCGACCCTGCCCCGGGGCGCGCGGAATGCGCCCCGACCAGATCGCGACGGGCTGAACTGGAACAGGCCTACCGCAAGGCGCGGTACTGCGTGGAGACCGCGGACGGTTCATGGGTGCTGCGCATCGACCGGGCAGCCGAGGAGGTGGCGGCCTGGATGGCGAGGCAAGGCACCCACCGCCTGATCGTGCTGACCGCCTGCAACCCGGGCAGCCAGCCGCTCACCGAGGAAGAGAACCAGCGACGCCAGCGGCGGCTGGAGCGGGCCGTGACGGAACAGGGCCTGCGCGCCTGGCCGGCCTGCAACCGCGACCCGCGGGGCCACTGGCCGGACGAGCCGGGCCTGGCGATCGCGGACCTGCCCGAACACCTGCTCGCGCGCTGGCTGGAGACATTCGGCCAGAACGCCGCCGTGCTGCTGGAGCCGCCCGCACCGCCACGACTGATCTGGAGGGCCGGACAGACCGGCCGTCCTGTGCCCCCGCCAGGGGATGCAGATTAGAGCGGCAGGCGCCCGCCGGAGGCGACCACGATCGTCGCCAGGCCGATCAGGGTATTGATCCCGACCAGGATGCGGATCTGCCCCAGCCGGCGCAGGCCTTCCTGGGCGTCATCCGCGGCAATGGCCTGGCGCATGCGGCGAAACGGCGCGAAGAACACGTGGGCGAAGATCGCCATCATGATCAGGCCCAGCAGCAGCATGGTGTGCACGCTGGGATGCACATCCCCCATGCCGCCGAACACGCCGAAGATCATGTAGAAGCCGGTCGCCAGGATCACCAGCACCGAGGCCCAGACCCACGGGAAGAAACGGGCGAACACGCCCTCCCAGAGCTTCAGCCGGGGCATGCCCTCGAGCTGCTGCCCCGCCACCGGGCGCAGGAACATGTAGGCGAAGAACATGCCGCCCACCCAGATCACCACCGCCAGTACATGCAGCACATTCGCCAGTGCGTATCCCGTCATTGCCTGCTTCCTCTGTGTCGTTGTCCGTGTGCCGCGCAGTGTATCCGTCCGCGCCCCGGTCTGCCGAGTCCGCGGACACCCCACACGAGCGTCCGGATCAGTAGAATGGCGCCATCCGCGACAATCTATCCGGCCGAACAAGGAGCCCGCATGTCCCGCGAGATCATCCAGACCGATAACGCCCCGGCCGCCATTGGCCCCTATTCCCAGGCCGTGCGCGCCGGCGACACCCTGTACCTTTCGGGCCAGATCCCGCTGGATCCGGCCACCATGGAACTGGTGAGCGGCGGCATCGAGGACCAGATCCGCCAGGTATTCGCCAATCTCCAGGCCGTCCTGGAGGCCGCGGGCGCGAGCACCGCGGACATCGCCAAGCTGAACATCTTCCTGACCGACCTGACCCACTTCCCGCTGGTCAACGAAATCATGGGCGAGGTCTTCGGCGAGCCCTACCCGGCACGCGCCGCGATCGGCGTGGCCGCCCTGCCCAAGGGCGCCCAGGTGGAGATGGATGCCATCGCCTGGTGCCCGCGCGGCTGAGCAGCCGACGCGAGCCCCTGCGGTGGACCTGCAGGCCCCGCTGACCACCCTGAAGGGTGTCGGCCCGGCGGTGGCCGAGCGCCTGGAACGCCTGGGCCTGGCACAGGCCGGGGACCTGCTGTTCCACCTGCCCCTGCGCTTCGAGGACCGCACCCGGCTGACCCCGATCGCCGCGCTGCGCCCGGGCCTGGCCGCGCTGTTCGAGGGCCGCGTCACCCATGCCGAGGTGGTGCACCGCCGCCGGCGCATGCTGGTGGTCACCCTGGCCGACGACCAGGCGCAGATCCTGCTGCGCTTCTTCCACTTCGGCGCCAACCAGCAACGGCGCCTGGGCCCCGGCACACGCATCCGCGCCTTCGGCGAGCCGCGCGGCCTGCCCGGGGCGCTGGAATGCGTGCATCCGGAGCTCCAGACCGTGGGGGATACCCCGCCCGCGCTGGAATCGCACCTGACCCCGATCTACCCGACCACCGAGGGCATCTCGCAGAAGCTGCTCCGCCAGCTGGTCGCACACGCCCTGCCGGGCATGCAGGCCCTGCCCGATCTGCTGCCGGAGCTGTCCCGCCAGGGCCTGCCCGGGCTGCACGCCGCACTGGAACAGCTGCACCATCCCCCGGCGCGGGCCGATGCCCTGGGCGAACTGGATACCGCGGAGAACCGCAGCCCGGCGCGCACCCGCCTGGCGCTGGAGGAGCTGTGCGCCCACCAGCTCGCACGCATGCAGCAAAGCCGGACCCCACAGGACGCGCGCGGCGCCCCGGTCATCCAGCCGCCCGGGGCGCTGTGGCAGCAACTTCGCGAACAGCTTCCGTTCGCGCCGACCGGCGCGCAGGAACGCGTGACCGCCGAGATCTTCGCCGACCTGGCGCGACCGCAACCGATGAACCGGCTGGTGCAGGGGGATGTGGGCTCGGGCAAGACCCTGGTGGCAGTCGCGGCCGCACTGGCCGCGGTGGAGGCCGGCTTCCAGGTCGCCTTCATGGCCCCCACGGAGCTGCTGGCGCGCCAGCACGGGCGCAACCTCGCCCAGTGGCTGGAACCGCTGGGGATCGCGATCGCCTGGCTGGGCGGACGCCAGACCGCGAGCGAACGCGGCCAGCTGCTCGCCGAACTGGCCGCGGGCCAGCGGCAGGTCGCCATCGGGACCCACGCCCTGTTCCAGGAGGAGGTCCGCTTTCACCACCTGGGGCTTGCGATCATCGACGAGCAGCACCGCTTCGGCGTGCACCAGCGCATGGCCCTGCGCGACAAGGGCAACGGGTACATGCCGCACCAGCTGATCATGACCGCCACGCCCATCCCGCGCACCCTGGCCATGGCCCTGTATGCGGAACTCGCCAGCTCGGTGATCGACGAGCGCCCGCCCGGGCGCACGCCGGTACGCACCGCGCTGATCAGCCACGAGCGCCGCGACGAGGTCATCGAGCGCATCCGCGCCGCCTGCGGCTCCGGCACCCAGGCCTACTGGGTCTGCCCGCTGGTGGAGGAGTCGGAACAACTGGAGGCGGAATCCGCGGAGGCCACCGCCGAACGCCTGCGCGAAGCGCTGCCGGAACTGACCATCGGCCTGGCCCACGGACGCATGAAGGGCCCCGAGCGCGACGCGGTGATGGAGCGCTTTCGCGCGGGGGCAATCGACCTGCTGGTCGCCACCACGGTCATCGAGGTCGGCGTGGACGTACCCAACGCGAGCCTGATGATCATCGAGAACGCCGAGCGCATGGGACTCTCGCAGCTGCACCAGTTGCGCGGCCGGGTCGGGCGCGGCAATACCGCCTCCGCCTGCGTACTGCTCTACCGCCCGCCACTGGGCGAGACCGCGCGCGAGCGCCTGGAGGCGATGCGCCGCACCGACGACGGCTTCGAGATCGCCGAGGTTGACCTGAAACTGCGGGGGCCGGGAGAACTGCTGGGCACGCGCCAGACCGGCGATCGCAGCTTCCGCGTCGCCGACTGGACCCGCGATCAGGACCTGCTGGACGAGGCCACCACACTGGCCGCACGAATCGAGAACGACCCAGCCCGCGCCGGCGCCCTGATCGAACGCTGGCTGGGCAGCGCCACCCGCTACGCCACCGTGGGGTAGGAATTCACCACGAAGCCCACGAAGGCACGAAGGAGGTCAACCTCAAGAGCGGCTTGAACCACAGAGATCACGGAGGACACAGAGAAACATCAGAATTGCGGAGCACCGTCAATGATCGGTGCATCGACAGGGATGCAGACCCCGGCAATCCCGGCATCCTTGAGTGATCTTCTTTTCTCCGTGTCCTCCGTGCCCTCTGTGGTGAAAAGCCCTTGACCTTCTTCGTGCCTTCGTGGGCTTCGTGGTCGAAACATCCCTCAGGGCCTCAGGAGCGGGCCCTCGACGGCGTCGCGGGCGTCGCGGCCGGCGAGCTGTTCGATCAGGGTCAGGGCGAAGTCCATCGCGGCGCCCGGGCCGCGGCCCGTGATCAGGCGGCCGTCCACCTCCACCGGGGCGCCGGTGGACGGGATCCCGGCGTCATCCAGCGCGCCGGTGAAGGCCGTCACGCGCCGGCCTTCCAGCAGACCGGCCTCGGCCAGCGCCTTGGGTCCGGCGCAAACCGCCGCCAGGTAGCCGTCGCGCTCCGCCTGCGCCCGCAGGAGTCCCTGCACCCGGGCATCGTCGCGAAGGTGATTGGCCCCAGGCAGACCACCCGGCAGGACGATCAGGTCAAAGGCCGCATCCAGCACCTGGTCCAGGGTGGTATCCGGCTGGATGACTGTTCCGCGCGAGCAGGTCACCGGCCCGGGCTCCAGCCCGGCCACGGTGACCTCGAATTGCGCGCGGCGCAGCAGGTCGATGATGGTGACTGCCTCCAGTTCCTCGGCCCCGGCAGCCAGGGGCACCAGTACGTTCGGCATCGGTTCTCCGTCGATCGCGACCCCGCCGCGCTCAGCGGCGGTTGTAGAAGTTCAGGCCCTTCAGCAGGTTCAGCGCCTCGCTCAGGCCGTAGTCGCGCTCGGCCAGGGCCTCGCCATTGTCCTCGTCATCCGCGTCCACCGACTCCGGCAGACCGTCCCGGCCCATGCGGGCGCCGCCGTTCTCGCTGTCACTGCGCTGCACCACCAGTTGCTGCAGGCGGATGTCCGGCTCGATCCCGTCCTCGTTGATCGCGCGACCCTCGGGCGTGAAGTAGCGCGCGGTGGTCAGCTTGATCCCGGTGTTCTGGGTCAGCGGCAGGATGGTCTGTACCGAGCCCTTGCCGAAGGTGTTCTGGCCCATGACGACGGCCCGCTTGTGGTCCTGAAGCGCGCCCGCCACGATCTCCGAAGCCGAGGCCGAACCGCGATTGACCAGCACCACCATCGGCGCGCCCTTGAGCACGTCGCCCGGCGAGGCCTGGTAACGGAACTGCGAGTCCTCCAGACGGCCCTCGGTGTAGACGATGAGGCCGTCCTCGAGGAACGCGTCCGAGACTCCCACGGCCCCGTTCAGGATGCCGCCCGGGTTGTTGCGCAGGTCCAGCACCAGACCCTTCAGCTCGCCCTGCTCCTGCAGGTCCTCGACCGCCCGCACGAGATCGCGCGCGGTGCGCTGCTGGAAGTTGCTGATGCGCACATAGCCAAATCCGTCCTCCAGGATCTCGGAGCGCACGCTCTGCACCTGGATCACATCCCGGGTGATGGTGATCTCCATCGGTCGGTCCTCGCCATCGCGCAGCACGGTCAGGGTGATGTCCGACCCTTTCTCGCCGCGCATCTTGGCGACCGCGTCGGACAGCGACATGCCCTTCACCGACTCGCCGTCCAGGCGGATAATCAGATCACCGGCCTCGATCCCGGCACGGCTGGCGGGGGTGTCGTCGATCGGCGCGATGACCTTGACGAACCCGTCTTCCATGCCCACCTCGATCCCCAGGCCACCGAACTCGCCGGAGGTGCCGACCTGCATGTCCTCGAAGTCCTGTTCGTCCAGGTAGGCCGAGTGCTGGTCCAGACCGGACAGCATCCCCTGGATCGCGTTGTCCAGCAGGTCCTTGTCGTCGACCTCGGTGACGTAATTGCGCTTGATGCGCATATACACGTCGGTGAAGCGCTGCAGATCCTCCACCGGCAGGGCGGATTGCGCGCCATTGTCGCGGTCGGCGTAGACGGCCACCGAGACACTCAGCATGACCCCGACGACCAGTCCGACGATCAGGGCGTATCCGGTGCGACAAGACTTGCTCATTACCTTTCCTCGTTACGTGAGGTGATCAGTGTGAGGATGGTAGCACCGGCAATGTGATGGGCGCCTGAATGCAGGCGCTCCATCCGCCTTTTGCCGGACCCCGGTCTCACTTCTCTCTGTCTACTGAGAGGGCCACCAGCCCTCGGGGTTCAATGGTCCGCCGTTATGCCGGATCTCGAAGTAGAGTCCGGGCGCGATCGCCTCGCTGCCCGCGCCGGCCACGGCCAGCTGCTCGCCAGCGCCCACCGTTGCGCCTTCTGCCACCAGGATCTCCTCCACATTGGAGTACAGCGTCAGGTAGCGCTCGCCGTGATCCACGATCACCAGGAAGCCGTAGCCCTGCATCCAGTCGGCGTAGACCACCTGCCCGTAGTGCACCGCACGCACCGCCGCGCCGTTCTCGACCTCCAGCACCGTGCCGCGCCAGCGCGAGCGCAGGCGACTGCCACGGGAATCATTGAAGCTGCGGATTACCCGGCCGTCGGCCGGCCGCGGGAGTTCGCCCTGCAGCTCGGCGAAGGCCACGTCGGGTTGCGCGGGGGCGGAGTTCCCGGGGGCCTCGGCGCGCGCCGCGCTGCGCGCCTCGACCTCCTCGATCACCGCCTCCAGCGTCTCCGCGTTGCGCTGCAGGCGTTCCAGCTCCAGCGCCTCGTCCTCGATGGCCGCCTCCAGTTCCGCCATGGCCTGGCGCTGGCGCGCCTCTTCGCGTTCCAGGTCCGCGACCGCGGCGCGCGCCTGTTCCTCCTGTTCCGCCAGGACCGCGCGTTCCCGCGCCAGGGCCTCGCGCTCCGCCTCCAGCCCCTCGATCCGGTCGCGCAACGACTCCAGCGCCTGCTCCCGGGCCTCGCGGATACGCACGGCGAACGCCACCTGGTGGCGATCGTCCCCGCCCTGACCGTTCAGGCGCCCGACGTGGCGTTCGCGCTGCCACTGGTCGCGCACCAGCCGGGCCGCCGCGCGGCGTTCCGTCTCCAGGCGCTCCCGGGCCTCTTCCACCCGCGCCTCCTGGTCGGCGACGACCGCCTCCTGGCGCGAACGCGCCTGCGCCAGCTCGCGCAACTCGCGGCGCGAGTCCTCGGTCCCGCGCGCGGCATCCGCCAGCAGGGCCTCCAGTTCCTGCAACGCCGCGTAGCGCTCCTCCTGGGTGCGTTCCAGGTCCTGGATCGCCTCGCGGGTCTCGCGCAGTTCAGCCTCGGGTTCCAGCGCCAGGGCCCCCGGGGCCAGCAGCAGACCGGCCAGCACTCCGCACCAGAACGGGGCGCGGAGGCCATATGGATGACTCAGGATTGCGCAGATTCGCATATCGGGGTACGTTTAGGTTCTTATATTCTGACCCGGTTGCGAGGATTTCCCTCGCTCGCAAGAGAGGTATGCCGTGAGCCACGAAACGGTTGAAGACGATCTGTCCGTCGAAGACGGCCTGATGTCCCAGGACGAGGATATCGAACGGGCCTCGCGCTCGCTCAAGGCCATGTCCCACCCGCTGCGCCTGAAGATCCTCTGCATTCTCGGCGATCGCGAAATCAGCGTACAGGAAATCGTCGACCAGGTCGGGACCTCGCAGAGCAACATCTCGCAGCACCTGGGCATCCTGCGCGACAAGGGCATCCTCGCCACGCGCAAGGATGCCAACCGGGTCTACTACCGCGTGGGGGACTCCCGGACCCTGCGCCTGATCGGTATGATGCAGGACGTTTTCTGCAGTTCCTGACAATCACCCCTCCGATCCGGTCTCCCGAATGCTTGAACGCCTGCCCGAATTTCTCGCCAATCACCCGATCCTGACCGGCGCCCTGCTGGCGGTGATCGGGATGATCCTGTTCGTCGAACTCCGACGCCTGAACCGCAAGTACCGCTCCCTGTCGCCGGCCGAGGCGGTGCGCGTGATCAACCAGGACGACGCCCTGGTGCTGGACGTACGCGAGGACAGCGAGGTCGCGGCCGGCCGCATCGGAGGCGCCAAGCACATCCCGCTGGGCAGCCTGAAAAAGCGCATGGGCGACATCGAGAAGTACAAGGACAAGCCCGTGGTGGTCTACTGCCGCAGCGGCAACCGTTCCGCCAGCGCCGCGCAGCAGCTAACAGCGGCCGGGTTCGAGGACGTGGTCAACCTGCAGGGCGGCATCCAGGCCTGGCAATCGGCCAACATGCCCATCAAGAAGAAGTAATGCAGTTCGAAGTCTACTCCAGCGGGCGCTGCCCGTTCTGCCTGCTGGCCCGGCGCCTGCTCAACCAGCGTGGCTATCCGTTCGCGGAATACGCCGTCGACCGCGAACCGGGCCTGCGTGCCGAGATGGAGCAACGCGCCGACGGCCGTACCTCGGTCCCGCAGATCTTCCTCGGTGAGACCCACATCGGCGGCTTCGACGAACTGCAGGCGATGGACAGCAGTGGCGAACTGGCGCGCCTGGCCGCCGCGGCAGGGGTCGAGCCGACAGCCGCCGGCAGTCCCGGATAACCGGCAGCGCCCGCACCACCGGGCAGCGCTTCCGGCCACCGCACCCGCAAGGCGCGCGCATCCCCTTACAATGCCCCGATTCAAGACGACTGCGAGATAGAACATCATGGCTGAAGAGAACTCCCCCAACAGCGGCAACGGCGCGGCCCAGGGCGAACAGAACGACCGTCCCGATTTCTCCATTCAGAAGGTCTTCATCAAGGACCTCTCGTTCGAGGCGCCGGACTCCCCCGAGGTGTTCATGCGCGAGTGGAAGGGCGAGACCAACATCCAGCTGAACACCAACGCGCGCCCGATCGACGAGGCCGCCGGGGCCTTCGAAGTGGAACTGGGCCTGACCGTGACCACCGAGTCCGACGGCAAGACCGCCTACCTGGTGGAAATCAAGCAGGCGGGCGTCTTCATCGTGCGCAACTTCCCCGAGGACCAGCGCAATCACCTGCTGGGCGCCTACTGCCCCAACGTGCTGTTCCCGTTCGCCCGCGAAACCGTCGCCGACCTGGTCCTGAAGGGCGGCTTCCCGCAGCTGCTGCTGCAGCCGGTGAATTTCGAGTCGCTGTACGCCCAGCACCTCCAGGAGCAGAAGCAGCAGGCCGGCGGCGAGCAGACCGCGCCCAGCCAGCAGGCCTGACGCCAGGCCCCCGAAGGACCTGGCGTACCGACGCGAGCGCGTACATGAAGCATGGGGTTTCCTAGGATGCGCATCGCGGTCCTCGGCGGCGGCTGCTGGGGCACGGCGCTGGCCCTGCATGCGGCGCGGCTGCATGCCGACGTGGCCCTGTGGGTACGCGGCGATGACACCGCCGCGCGCCTGCAGGCCGAGCGCGAGAATGCCCGCTACCTCCCCGGCCACCGCTTCCCGGACAACCTCCGCGTCAGCGCCGACCCCGCGATCGTCGACGGCCGCGATCTGGTCCTGATCGCCGTCCCCTCCGGCGCCTTCCGCGCGACCCTGCGCTGGCTGGCCCCGCGGCTGGCGCGCGGACAGGTGGTGGCCTGGGCCACCAAGGGCCTGGAGACCGCCACCGGCGCCTGGCTGCACGAGATCGCCGAGCAGGAACTGGGTCCGGAACACCCGCCCGCCCTGATCTCGGGCCCCTCCTTCGCCGCCGAGGTCGCGCAGGAGCAACCGACCGCACTGTCCGTGGCCTCCACCGACGAAGGCCATATGGATCGCCTGGTGGAGGCGCTGCACGGGCGTTCCCTGCGTCTGTACCGCAACACCGACGTCATCGGCGTGGAGCTCGGCGGGGCCCTGAAGAACGTGCTGGCGGTGGCCACGGGCATCGCCGATGGCGCCGGGTTCGGCGCCAATGCCCGCGCCGCCCTGATGACCCGGGGGCTGGCCGAGATCCAGCGCTTCGGCGCCGCGGTGGGCGCCCGCCCTGCCACCCTTACCGGCCTCTCCGGGCTGGGTGACATGATCCTCACCTGCACCGACAACCAGTCGCGCAACCGCCGCCTGGGGCGGATGCTGGGCGAGGGGGTGGACCTCGAGACCGCCCGCGCACGGGTCGGCCAGTCGGTGGAGGGCGTGGAGACAGCCCGGGTCGCCGTGGTGCGGGCCGAGGCACTGGAGGTGGAGATGCCGATCTGCGCCGAGGTACACGCCGTGCTCTACCAGGGCCGCCCGGTGCGCGACACCGTGCGCCGCCTGCTGGAACGCGACCCCACGCGCGAAGAGGGCTGACGCAGCGCCGGTAAAACCCTCGCGCGGCACCCGCACAATCGCCCCGCGCCCCGGGTTGCGGCTACCGTGGCGCTACACGTGAACGCAACGGAGGCAGGGATGAGCAAGGCCTGGAAGGAACTGGACCTGGAGGGCGGCGGCCTGCAGTCCATCAATGCCAAGCTCGCCAGCGAGATGCGCACCCGGCCCGCGGCCTACGCCGCGTGGGTCCTGTTCCCGCTGGGCCTGCACCGCTTCTACCTGCGCGAACCGCTGGGCGGCGCCGGCTTCCTGGCGCTCACCGCGATCACCCTGGCCCTGGCCTTTTTCGTACCCGCCCTCTGGTGGCTGCTACCCTTGGGCGCCGGTGTGCTGTGGGCGCTGGTGGACCTGTGGTGGATCGACCGCCGGGTCACCGACTACAACAAGGAACTGCGCAAGCAGGTCTTCCTGCGCAAGGGACACAAGCCGCCGCAGGACTACCGCGGCCGCTACACCAGCGACGAGGATGCCCGCCGCGAACTGCAGGAGTATCAGCGCATCAAGGACGCCGAAAAGCCGGGCCAGTCCGGCCAGGCCGGCGCCAGCGACCGTGACCGCGACGTGGGCGGCAAGCGGCGCATGCCCAGCTTCAACGAGCAGGAAGCCATGCTGCGCCAGATGCGCAAGGACCGGGGCGAAGGCGGCGACAACGGCTGACGCCGGCGCGCCGCCAGCCCGGATCAGTTGTCGCCGGGGCGCCACACGCCGCTGGCTTCCTGCGGCGGCGGCGCGGCCTGCTTGCGACTCTCCACGTCCACGAACACCGACTCGGTGAACTGCGACAGCTGCTTCAGGTATTCCTTGCGCTCGTTCACCGACTCCGGCATCTGCGCGACCATGAACCCGGTAATGGCGCTCAGGTACTGGACGGCCACGATGGGCTGTTGCGCCTTCGGATCCACCTCGGTCAGCACCTCCTGGACCTTCTGGATCAGCTCGCCGGACAACTGCAGGGTATCGCTCATGGGGCTTCTCTCGCGGTTCGGTTGACGATGGGCGCACAGGCTACGGCAAGCCCCGCCCACCCGAAAGTGGGCGCAGGATGCGCGGGCCTTTCTCCTCTACCCACCGCCCATTTTGTTTACCACGAAGCGCACGAAGGCACGAAGAAAGGCAACTTCAAGAGCGATTTGAACCACAGAGGACACGGAGGACACTGAGAACATCAGGGTTGGACGGAAGCGTGTGTCGATCGGCCTGCAGCGATCCACGTGGTCCCTCGTCATGCACGGCCCTTGGCTTGTTTTCTCCGTGTCCTCCGTGCCCTCTGTGGTGCAACGATTTTGCCCTTCTTCGTGCCTTCGTGGGCTTCGTGGTGAAAACTCGGGGCGCAGGTCAGGAGCGCCGGGGCACGTCGTCCTCGTCGCGGGCCTCGGGGGCGTCGTCGTCCACGTCGAAGTCCTCGTGGACGCGGTCCGGCGGGATCGTCCACGGCTCGCTCGGCGCGACCGTGTGCTCGCCCGGGCGCGGTGCGTAGCGCTCGTCTTCGAGCCCGCGCATCAGGCCCACCACCATCATCAGCATCACCAGCGAGAACGGCAGCGCCGCCAGGATGACCGCGTTCTGCAGGACCTCCAGCCCGCCGGCCAGCAGCAGGACCCCGGTCACAAGCCCGATCATCGCCCCCCACAGGATCAGGTGGATCGCCCGATGCTCGGTGGATCCATGGGCCAGCAGGGTATTGATGACCACGATCCCGGCATTGGCGGAGGTCAGCAGGTAGGTCGCAATCAGGATCGTGATCAGAATCGCCCCCGTCTTCGCAATCAGCCAGGGCTCCAGGGTCTCCATGGTGGCGAAGGTCGCCATGGTCAGGTCCTCGGACACGCGCTCGGCGATGTTCGCGATGCCCTCGACCTCGGCATGCAGGGCCGTGCCGCCCAGCAGCGCGAGCCAGAAAAAGGTGATCAGGGTCGGCACCAGCAGCACGCCCATCACGAACTCGCGCAGCGTGCGGCCGCGCGAGATGCGCGCGATGAACAGCCCGACGAACGGCGCCCAGGCCAGCCACCAGCCCCAGTAGAATACCGTCCAGTCGGAATGCCACTCGTCCATGTGGTGGGCATGGGTGTACAGCGAGAGCCCCAGCAGGTTCTGCAGGTAGCTGCCGCTGGACTGCACGACCAGCGCCAGCAGGTACTGGGTCGGCCCTGCCACCAGCAGCAGTCCCAGCAGCGCGACACTGAGCCAGAGGTTGGCCTGGCTGACCCGCTGCACCCCCGCCTGCATCCCGGTCACCACGGACACGATCGCAACCACCGTCAGCAGCGCGGTCAGCATCAGCAGTCCGCGGTGCCCCTCCAGGGAGAGACCGACGGTGTGCGCCAGCCCGGACTCCAGTTGCTGGATCCCCAGGCCCAGCGTCGTCGCGATCCCGAATACGGTGGCGATGATCGCCAGCAGGTCGACCAGGTCTCCCGGCCAGGTATGACTGTACTTGCCGATCAGCGGGTGCAGGGCCGAGCGCAGGGCCAGAGGCTGACCCTTGCGAAACCCGAAGTAGGCCAGGATCAGGGCCAGCAGAGCGAACACGCCCCAGGCATTCAGCCCCCAATGGAAGTAGGTCAGGACCATGGACATGTCCGCGGCCGCGGCCCGGTCGCCATTGTCGATCAGGAACGGGTTCCCGCCGTAGTGCGACAGCGGCTCGGCCACCGCCCAGAACAGAAGCCCCACGCCCATGCCCGCGGCGAACAGCATCGACAGCCACGACAGGGTGGTGAATTCGGGGACCTCGTCGTCACGCCCCAGACGCACATTCTTGTAGCGCCCGACCCCGAGCCAGACCACCATCACCAGGAAAAAGGCCATGACGACCACGTAGTACCACTCCAGCAGCGGCGTCACGAAGGTACGCGCATCGCCCACCACCGCGCCCAGCTGCTCGGTGCGATACACCCCCAGCAAGGCGATGATTACCACCAGGATCAGCGCGAGCGGCGCGACACGCGGATTCAGGCCCTTGAATGGGCCACGGGTGGCAACGTTGTACATCGGGTGTCCTTTGGCTTGAGTGGGGGCGCGCCGGACCGCACGCCCCCGATGTGCGCTCAGGTACCGGTGGCACCCGCCGGCGCGGCACGACAATCCGTGCGGAAATCCTGAATGACCTGATGCACGAACGCCAGCTTGGCGATGGCGGTGGCCGTCAGCACAAAGGGATAGACATGCGGATGGCCCATGCTGCGGTTGAGGCTGTTGAGGGCGCTGACCAGCGGCAGCCAGTGCTCCATCAGCACATCGAAATCCGCCGCGGCATAGGCATCGAAGGCCGGTGCATCGGCCTGCGCGCCCAGCCGTGCCGACGGGCCGGCACCGGGCACGATGTCCATGTTGTAGGCGGACGCCGTATCCAGGGTATCCACGATGTGCAGGTAGTGGGCCCAGGTCTCGGCCCAGTCCTCCCAGGGATGGGAACTGGCATAGGCGGAGACGAACGAGGCCTGCCATTCGGCGGGCGGCCCCTCGGCATAATGGCGTCGCAGGGCTTCGTCATAGTCCGCGCGCTCGTCGCCGAAGCACTCGCGGAAGGCGGCGTGCCAGGGGGTATCGCGGATCAGGCGGTCCCAGTAGTAGTGCGCGGACTCGTGGCGGAAATGGCCGAGGATCGTGCGATAGGGTTCGGCCATCGCCTCGCGCATGCGCTCGCGGACCGCCGGGTCGGCCTCGGCGATATTCAGGGTAATGAGTCCGTTCGCATGACCGGTGACCACGCCACCGCCCTCGCGGAACTCGGGGGCCGTGTCGGCCAGGAAGTCGAATGCGATCCCCTTGGGATCATCACGGCGCGGCACCACCGGCAGACCCAGACGCAACAGCCCGTAGACCAGGCGCCGCTTCTCCGTCTCCAGGCGCTCCCACAGGCGCGCATTCCCGGGGACACTCAGGTCGGGTATGGTCCGATTCAGGCGACAGGCCACGCAGAACGGGTCGGCGTCGCCATGCGGCACCATCCAGTTGCAGATCGCGTCCACCGCGTAGTGGCGACACTGGCGGTACAGCGCCCCGTCCGGCTCGTCCGCCACGCGCCACAATCCGCCGGGCACCGGGTGCCCGCGGGCATCCGTGGCCTCTCCTGCCGGCGCCAGGGCCGACACCTCCAGACGATCCGGGAGAAACCCCAGCCGGTGACCACAGCGTGTGCAGTAGGTGTTGTCGAAATACACCCCCTGCCCACAGAACTCGCACTCGAACAACTGCATCGCGTTCCCCGTTGAACCGCCCGCCCGCTCAAAGCGCGGCCGGGTTGCCCCAGACTACGCCGATTCCGCTGCCCCGTCGCGGTGCAGAGGCCGCCGCGGCGCGGCCATTACCGATCCTCCACCCGGGACAGGAGTTCCTCGACCCGCTCCAGCGCCAGCGGATGCGACAGGATGCCGGCATGCGTGGTCGCCACACCGAAGACCGAGGCCGCCTCGCGCTGGGCCGGCGGGTGCAGCATGCTGGCCAGCGTGACCACCCCGTCCGCGGTCGCGCGCGCCCCCCCTTCGCCGCGCTGGTAGCTGAACACCAGATGCATCTCGGTTGCCCCCGCACCCGGAAGCGGAAACAGGCCTTCCAGGAAATCGCTGCCCGGCGCCATGTCGCGCCAGGCCGGGATCACAACCGGCGAGCGATCCACCCCCTGCTGCGCCCGCTCGTGCCCGGCCCAGGGCGTGGACAGGGTGATCATGACAGGCACCGGTGCCGCCGCCTCGCGCCGGGCGCGCTCGTTCAGGAAACCCCGGGCCACCAGCCCGCCCATGCTGTGCGCCACCACCGGCAGCGACTTGACCCCGTGACGCACTTCCAGTTCCTCCACCACCTGTGCCAGATGCGCTGCCGCCGACTGCAGTGGCAAACCGGAGGCGTAATAGTAGAACCACGGCTGATAACGCTCGCGGTCCAGAACCTCCAGCAGCCCGGCAAAGTCCCGCGGCGAGCCGTTCATCCCGTGCACGAACAGCACCGGCGTCCGCGTCGGGTCATGGGGCTCGAGGAAATACACGCCCGCGTAACCGTCCATCACGAAGTCCAGGGGTCGCCATTGGCTGCCCCGCGCCACCTCGGACGCAAAACGCGGGTCATCCAGATGGGTAATCGCGCCGAAGGCGGTCACCCGCCCCAGGCTCAGCGGCAGATCGCTGGCGCCCTCGGCACCCACCAGGCCGCGCGTTGCCGGCAGCGCAACCGGGTGGGTCAGGCGATGGTCCCCGTTCACGCGGATCTCGATCCCGGTCAGCCGCCCGCCGGGGCCACAGTCCAGCGCCTCGCCACCGGCCACATACTGGACCGAGGCACCGGCGGGCTGGGCCCGATCACCCTCTTCGTCGCGGAAGGCCAGCACGCGGTAGCGACCCGGCTCCAGGCCGAAGAACCAGCTCCCGCCCTGGGCGCTGACGACGTGATCCACCGGCTCGGGCACCCCGGCACCCGCGACCGGCTCGCGGAATACCGCCACCACATAGGGCCCCGTCCGACCGGCCTCGGACGCCGTCGCGTCCGGCCCCACCGTGCCGCTGATCACACAGGCCCCGCCCATGCGCGCAAGCTGTTCGCGCGCATCCAGCAGCGAACACCCCGCCAGCGCGAACCCCAGCGCCAGGACCGCAACCAACCGTACCACCGTCATCACGAACATCCCGTTCCGTCCTTCCTGCCCCCGAGTGTAGCGGTCCGCGCCGAGCGACTCGCCCCGCGCGCCGGATTTCAATCCGGGCGGTCCCGGTCTCCGGACCGCGGATCGTGCCGCGCGTAGCTCGCCGCCTCCATCTCGGTCACCTCGACGGTGATCACCGCCTCCCCGACCCGGTCCTGCAGGGCGCGCAGGACCGCCTCGCTCAGCGCCTGGCGCTGCGCCAGCGAACGTCCGGACTTGAGACTCACCTCGACATGCACGAAGGGCCGCACCGCACCCCCGACCCGATACTGCGCCACCGGGTGGGCGCGCACCTTGATATGCGATTCGGGGAACAGCCCCGATGCGTGCGCCGCCTTATGCACGGCGTCCAGCCAGACGGCCACCTCCGGCCCCGCGGCCAGGTCCTGCGAGTATTCGACGATCAGATGCGGCATACCCAAAGCTCCCTCGGCGTGCGCGGCGCGGCTCGCAGGCCGCATTGCGCCGGGTCCGCAATGGTGTCGCAACACGGACCCGGCATGAAAAAGGCCCGCTCGGGGCGGGCCTTGTCACGGGTGCAGGATAGCGGACGGATCAGGCCGCGGCCGCCGCCCGGGTGAAGGCCAGCTGCTCGCCGGCCATGTCCACCTCGATGGTGTCGCCGGGGCCGAACTCGCCGGCCAGCAGCGACTGCGCCAGCGGGTTCTCCAGCTGGGTCTGGATCGCCCGCTTGAGCGGGCGCGCCCCGTAGACCGGGTCGAAGCCCGCGGCCCCCAGGTGATCCAGCGCGGCGTCGGTGATGGTCAGGCCCAGGTCGCGCTCTTCCAGCCGCTTGCGCAGGTACTGCAGCTGGATATCGGCGATCGCGCGGATCTGTTCGCGCTCCAGCGGATGGAACACCACCACGTCGTCCACACGGTTGATGAACTCGGGACGGAAGTGCTGCCCGACGATCTCCATCACCGCGCCCTTCATCGCCGCGTAGTTCTCCTCGCCGGCCATCTCCTGGATCTGCTGCGAGCCCAGGTTGGAGGTCATCACGATCACCGTATTGCGGAAGTCCACGGTGCGGCCATGCCCATCGGTCAGGCGGCCGTCATCCAGCACCTGCAGCAGCACGTTGAAGACATCCGGGTGCGCCTTCTCGACCTCGTCGAGCAGGATCACGGAGTACGGCTTGCGGCGCACGGCCTCGGTCAGGTAGCCGCCCTCCTCGTAGCCGACGTAGCCCGGGGGCGCCCCGATCAGCCGCGCCACGGAGTGCTTCTCCATAAACTCGGACATGTCGATGCGCACCATCGCCTCTTCGGTGTCGAACAGGAACCCGGCCAGCGCCTTGGTCAGCTCGGTCTTGCCCACGCCGGTCGGGCCAAGGAACAGGAACGAGCCGTTCGGGCGGTTCGGGTCGGACAGGCCCGCCCGCGAGCGGCGGATGGCGTTGGCCACCGCGCGCACCGCCTCGGACTGGCCGACCACTCGGTCACCGATGGCCTCTTCCATGCGCAGCAGCTTGTCCTTCTCGCCCTCCAGCATCTTGGAGACCGGGATGCCGGTCCAGCGCGAGACGACCTCGGCGATCTCCTCGTCGGTGACCTTGTTGCGCAGCAGCTGGGTCTCCTGGCTCTCCATCTCGTGAGCCATGGCGAGGGACTTCTCCAGGTCCGGGATACGGCCGTACTGCAGTTCCGACATGCGCGACAGATCCCCGGCGCGGCGGGCCGTCTCCAGCTCGGTACGGGCGCGCTCGAGCTCTTCCTTCAACTGGGCCGCCCCGGAGACCGAGGCCTTCTCGGACTTCCACACTTCTTCCAGGTCGGAGTACTCGCGCTCCAGGCGTTCGATCTCCTCCTCCAGCGTGCCCAGGCGCTTCTTCGAGGCGTCGTCGGATTCCTTCTTCAGGGCCTCGCGCTCGATCTTCAGCTGGATCAAGCGCCGTTCCAGCCGGTCCATGGACTCGGGCTTGGAGTCGATCTCCATGCGGATGCGCGAGCTGGCCTCGTCGATCAGGTCGATCGCCTTGTCCGGCAGCTGCCGGTCGGTGATGTAGCGCTGCGACAGCTGTGCGGCGGCGACGATCGCCGGGTCGGTGATCTCGATCCCGTGGTGGACCTCGTAGCGCTCCTTCAGCCCGCGCAGGATGGCGATGGTGTCTTCCTGCGTGGGCTCGTCCACCAGCACCTTCTGGAAGCGGCGCTCCAGCGCGGCGTCCTTCTCGATGTTCTGGCGGTATTCGTCCAGCGTGGTCGCGCCGATGCAGTGCAGCTCGCCGCGCGCCAGGGCCGGCTTGAGCATGTTACCGGCGTCCATCGCGCCCTCGGCCTTGCCGGCGCCCACCAGGGTGTGGATCTCGTCGATGAACAGGATCACGCGACCCTCTTCCTGCGACAGCTCCTTGAGCACGGACTTCAGCCGCTCCTCGAAATCGCCGCGGTACTTGGCCCCGGCCAGCAACGCCCCCAGGTCCAGCGCCAGCACGCGCTTGTCCTTGAGCCCCTCCGGCACCTCGCCGTTGATGATGCGCTGCGCCAGGCCCTCGACGATCGCGGTCTTGCCCACACCCGGCTCGCCGATCAGCACCGGGTTGTTCTTGGTGCGCCGCTGCAGCACCTGGATCGAGCGGCGGATCTCCTCGTCGCGCCCGATTACCGGGTCCAGCTTGCCCTGCTCGGCGCGCTCGGTGAGGTCGATGGTGTACTTGTCCAGGGCCTGGCGGTTCTCCTCGGCGTTCGGGTCGTCCACCTGGGCCCCGCCGCGCATGTCCTCCACAGCCTTCTCCAGGGAGTCCTTGTTGGCGCCAGCGTTGCGCAGCATCTCGCCGACACCGGCCTTCTCGTCGATCGCCGCGAGCAGGAACAGCTCGCTGGGGATGTACTGGTCCTTGCGCTCCTGGGCGAGCTTGTCGCAGACGTTCAGCATGCGCCCCAGGTCGTTGGAGACATGCACCTCGCCCGCGGCGCCTTCCACCTTCGGCAGGCGATCCAGCGCCTCGCCCAAAGCGGAGCGCAACTGGCGCACGTTGGCGCCGGCGCGGTCGAGCACGTGACGGATCGTGCCCCCCTCCTGGTCCAGCAGGGCCAGCAGCAGGTGGGACGGCTCGATGAACTGATGGTCGCGGCCAACCGCGAGCGACTGTGCGTCCGCGATGGCGGACTGGAATTTGGTGGTCAGGCGATCCATTCGCATTGGGAAACCCCTCGGTCGAATCTTGTTGAACTGACACCAACGTTGGGGACAATCCCCCCGGCTTCAAGGATAGACGCGCGGAAACCGCTACGCGGGGCCAGAGCCGAGGCTCGCCGCGAAACCAGCGTCGGGGTGTATCCAGCGACTGCCACGGCCCCTGGCAGGGCCTCGCCGTGACAGGTGGCTATCGCGCGGGGTCGGGGGCGAACCACACGAGCGTGCCCATGCGGCCGGTCGCTCCGTCGCGACGATAGGAATAGAAGGTCTCCGCCTCGGTGAAGGTGCAGCGGCCCCCGCCGGCGACCTGCGCCACACCGGCCCGCTGCAGCCGCTGGCGCGCCAGCCGGTAGAGATCCGCCAGCAGGCGCCCCCCGGCACCGGGCCGAAACGCGGCATCGGCCTCCGGATCCTGCGCCCGGAAGGCCTCGCGCACCTCGGGCCCGACCTCGAAGGCGACGGGTCCGATGGCAGCCCCCATCCAGGCCCGGATTGGCACACCTGGCCGCAGGCCGTTCAGCGCCAAGATCGTTGCCTCCAGCACCCCATCGGCCAGCCCACGCCAGCCGGCGTGGGCCACCCCGACCGCCGCGCCGTCCACTGTCGCCAGCACCACGGGCAGACAATCGGCGGTCTGCACGGCGCAGATCGCCCCCGGCCGGTCGCTGACCACCGCATCGGCCTCGGGCGTATCGCCCGCCTTCAGCGCCGCCTGCAGGGCATCGGCGGTGATCACGGTCGTCCCATGGACCTGGCGCGGCCAGGCGATGGGCGCGGCGCACCCCAGGGACTGTTCCAGTCGGCGCCGGTTTTCCGCCACGTGATCCGGGGCATCGCCAGTATGCAGGGCCAGATTCAGCGCGGCCCAGGGCCCGGTACTGACGCCACCCGTCCGGGTCGTCTGCAGCGCGTGCACCCCGGCCGGGAGTTCCCCGGGCCCGGGTTTCAACAGCGGCAGGGCCTCAGACATCCCCGTCCTCCCGGGCATCGGCGCGCAGGGCCGCGAGCAGGGCCTCGAAATCCTCCGGCAGCGGGGCCTCGAAGGCGCAGGGCTCGCCCGTCTCCGGATGCTCGAACTCCAGGCGGGCCGCATGCAGGGCCTGGCGCTTGAAGACCGCGACCGTCGCCTTCGCCGCGTCGCCCATGCCCTTCACCGGGCGCGGACGACCGCCGTAGGTCAGATCCCCCACGATCGGGTGGCGGATATGTGCCATATGCACACGGATCTGGTGCGTGCGCCCGGTCTCCAGACGTACGTTCAGCAGGGTGTGCGCGGGAAAGCGCTCCGCCACACGGTAATGCGTGACTGCGGGCTTGCCGGCCGCGGTCACGGCCTGGCGCTTGCGATCAACCGGATGACGCCCGATCGGCTCGTCGATGGTGGCCCCGCTGATCACTCGGCCCTGGACCAGGGCGCGGTACTCGCGGTGCACGCTGCGCGCCTGCAATTGGCGCACCAGGGCGGTCTGGGCCTCGGGCGTACGCGCGACCACCATCAGGCCGGTGGTGTCCTTGTCCAGGCGGTGGACCACTCCGGCGCGCGGCAGCTGCGCCAGCTCCGGGGCGTGGTGCAGCAGGGCATTGACCAGCGTGCCGTCGCGATGCCCGGCCGCCGGGTGGGCCACCAGCCCGGCCGGCTTGTTGACCACCAGCACCGCGGCGTCCTCGTACACGATGTCCAGCGCAATGGCCTCGGGCCGGGCCTCCAGCACCGGCGCCTCGGGCGCCGTCAGCTCGACCCGCTCGCCCCCGCGCACCGGCGTGCGCGGGCGGGGCGAGCCACCATCCACCCGCAGCGCGCCCTCCTTCAGCCACTGGGTCAGCTGGCTGCGCGAGTACTCCGGGAACAGCCGCGCCAGCGCGGCATCCAGGCGCTGTCCCGCCGCTTCTTCCGGCAGACAGGCCTCCCGCGGTTCACTCATTGCGCGGCCTCCCGCTCGTCGCCACCGGGGCTTGATGTTGTAGAATCCCTGCACTTCGGTTCATCTGTGAGGCCTCGCCGTGATTTCTGTCCCGCACCTGTCGCGCCTGCTCGTCGTTCTGATTGTGGCGCTCGTGGTCGCCGGCTGTGCCGGGCGCGAAGACCCCACGCTCGGCTGGTCCGCCAGCCAGCTCTACGGCGAGGCCAAGAACGCCCTGAACGAGGGCAACTACGACCAGGCCGTCGAATACTACGAAAAACTCGAGGCGCGCTATCCCTTCGGGCGCTATGCCCAGCAGGCGCAGATCGAGATCCCCTACGCCTACTACAAGGCCGGCGAGCCGGAACCCGCCCTGGCCGCGGTGGACCGCTTCGTGCAGCTGAACCCGCGCCACCCGAACCTCGATTATGCGTACTACCTGCGCGGGCTGATCAACTTCAACCGCCAGCAGGGCTTCCTCGCCAACCTGTTCCCGCGCGACCCCGCCGAGATGGACCCGGAGCCCTTCGACCAGGCCTTCCAGGACTTCGACCGCCTGATCCGCGAGTTTCCCGACAGCCGCTACGCCCCGGACGCCTACCAGCGCATGATCTACATCCGCAATGCGCTGGCCGCCTACGAACTGCGGGTGGCCGAGTTCTACATGGAACGCACCGCCTGGGTCGCCGCCGCGCAGCGCGCCCGCAACGTGGTGGCCGTATACCCCGGCTCCGAGGTCATGCCGAAGGCCCTGGCCGTGCTGCATCGCGCCTACACCGAGCTCGGCCTGGACGATCACGCCGAGAACACCATGACCGTGCTGGAGCTGAACTACCCGGACGCCGCCGTGGCCGTGCGCGCGGGCGAGCCGGTGGAACTGGAACGCGAGGAACGCCGCGGCCTGTGGCGCGTGATGGACCGCATCCCCTTCCTCACCAACTGAGTTGGCACCTCCCGGCGCTGTTTGGACTCACCACGAAGCACACGAAGGCACGAAGAAGGGCAAGGTCAAGGGCGTTTGCACCACAGAGTGCACGGAGGACACGGAGAAAATCAGGGCTGCAGGGCAAGGCGCATCGAGCTCCGTCTGAGTCATCGAACATCACCAATTTAGGCCTTTCTCTGTGTGCTCCGTATCCTCTGTAGTGAAAAGGCTTTTAACCTCCTTCGTGCCTTCGTGCGCTTCGTGGTGAATCCAAGCGACGCCGAAAGGCAGGTCGCTCAGAGGGCCTCGCTGCCCTCTTCGCCGGTGCGGATGCGGACCACGCGCGACATATCCGACACGAAGATCTTGCCGTCCCCGATCTTGCCGGTGCGCGAGGCCTTCACGATCGCATCGATGCAGGGGTCGACCCGGTCGTCGTCCACCACCAGTTCCAGCTTCACCTTGGGCAGGAAATCGACCACGTATTCCGCGCCCCGGTAGAGCTCGGTGTGGCCCTTCTGGCGCCCGAAGCCCTGGACCTCGGTCGCGGTCATCCCGGCGATACCCATCTCGGTCAGGGCCTCGCGGACATCTTCCAGCTTGAACGGCTTGATGATCGCCTCGATCTTCTTCATGCGAATCCCTTTGGTTGTGCCCGCTGCGCAGGCGCTTGTCTCACCCCTGAAAGTGTATCAAACCCCCGGGGCTGCGCTGTGGTCCTCGCCTTCTCGCGACGTTCGACGCTGCTTGGAATCGACCACGAAGCACACGAAGGCACGAAGAAGGGCCAGGTCAAGGGCGTTTAACAGGAAGACGGGAAGGCTGGAAGAGGGCCTGTGGTTGATCGGGGAAGTCCTTTCCGGTCCGCAATATGCCGCCGTTTCGGATACGTCGGACGGAGCGAGGCACCGAGTCAGTATTGTCGGGGCCCTAAGACCGCAGCCCGGGACACCCCATTCAGAACCTTCGGTACTTCCTGTCTTCCTGTGAACCGTCCTTGACCTTCTTCGTGCCTTCGTGTGCTTCGTGGTGAACTCTGCGCGCGTCGGCGCGGATCAGTCCGGGCGGTAGCCGGAGGTGATCGGGTAGCGCCGGTCGCGGCCGAAGGCGCGCGGGCTGACCCGTATTCCGGGCGCGGCCTGGCGGCGCTTGTACTCGGCGATGAACACCATGCGGGCGATGCGCTCCACCGTGGGGCGGTCAAAACCCTGCGCGACGATCTCGGCGACGGACCGTTCCTGTTCGACAAAGGCCTCGAGGATCGCGTCCAGCACCTCGTACGGCGGCAGCGAGTCGGCATCCTGCTGATCCGGCGCCAGCTCCGCGCTGGGCGGACGTTCGATCACCCGTTCCGGGATCGCCGGCCCGCGCGTGTTGCGCCAGCGCGCCAGGCGATACACCCACTGCTTGGAGACATCCTTCAGCGGCGCGAAACCGCCATTCATGTCGCCGTACAGCGTGGAGTAGCCCACCGCCATCTCGGATTTGTTGCCCGTGGCCAGCAACAGCTTGCCGCTGCGGTTGGACAGCGCCATCAGGAGCACGCCCCGGGCGCGCGCCTGCAGGTTCTGCTCGGTTACGTCCCCCGCCCCGGCCGGATACGCGGACAGGGCATCTCCCAGCCCCGCCATGAAACTCTCGACCATCGGTTCGATCGCGATCTCGTGATACTCCAGTCCCAGCAGCCGGGCCTGTGCCTCGGCATCCTCGATGCTGATCGAGGCGGTATAGCGATAGGGCATCATCACGGCCGTGACCGCCGCCGGGCCCAGGGCGTCGGTGGCCAGCGCCGCGGTCAGTCCGGAGTCGATCCCGCCGGACAGGCCCAGCAGCACCCCGGGAAAGCCGTTCTTGGTCACGTAGTCGCGGATGCCGATCATCAGCGCCTGGTAGAGGTCGCGGGCATCGGCCTCGTCCGGTTCCGGACCGGGGTCGGTCAGCGTCGGCCGGATGCCGCAGGCGGACAGGTGCAGGTGCTCGTCGCGGGGGTGCAGAATCGGACCCTGCACCCCGCGGCGCGCCTCCACCTGCCCCAGGCCGGTCGCCCAGGCCGGCAGCACGGCCCGCGCGCCGTTGACCGGATCCTGCACGAAGGAACGACCGTCAAAGACCAGCTCGTCCTGGCCACCTACCTGGTTCACGTAGACGACCGGGCAACCGGTCTCGGCGACGCGCTGGCCCACCACGCGCAGGCGTTCCTCGGCCTTGCCGCGGTGGTAGGGCGACGCGTTGAGATTCAGCAGGAGCTCGGCCCCGGCGGCCCGCGCCGCGGTCGCCGGGGCCGGCTGCCAGATGTCCTCGCAGACCGTCAGTCCGACCCGCCAGCCGTCCAGTTCGACCACGCAGGCCTCGGTGCCGGCGACGAAGTAGCGCTCTTCGTCGAACACCGAGTAATTGGGCAGGACCTGCTTGGCATAGCGCGCGATGCAGGCCCCGTCGCGCAGCCAGAGCGCCGCGTTGATCAGGCCCGCCTCGCCGTGCACCGGGGCGCCCAGGATCACATCGATACCCCGCGCCGCCTCGGTGATCGCGGTCACCACGCGCTCCACGCCCAGCAGAAACGCCGGACGCAGCAGCAGGTCCTCCGGCGGGTAGCCGGTGACCGCCAGTTCGGGGAACACCACTGCGCGGGCGCCGCCGGCGCGGGCCTGTTCGATCGCCTCGAGGATGCGGTGGCGGTTGTCCTCCAGACCGCCCACCACCGGGTTGATCTGGGCCAGGGCCAGACGCAGGGGCGAATCGGCGCTCATCCGCGGATCAGACCAGTGCGGACTGCATCGCGGCGCCCAGTTCCGCCGGGCTCTCGGCCACGGTCGCACCGGCCTCGCGCAGGGCGGTCATCTTCTGCGCCGCGGTGCCCTGACCACCGGCGATGATCGCCCCGGCATGGCCCATGCGCCGGCCCGGCGGTGCGGTGGCGCCGGCAATATAGGCGGCCACCGGCTTGTCGAATTCGTCCGCGATAAAGCGCGCGGCGCGTTCCTCGGCGTCGCCACCGATCTCGCCCACCATCAGCACGCCGTCGGTCTCCGGATCCTCGCGGAACAGGCGCAGGCAGTCGACAAAGTCCAGGCCCTGGATCGGGTCACCACCGATGCCCACGCAGGTGCTCTGGCCCAGTCCAAGGTCCGAGGTCTGCTTGACCGCCTCGTAGGTCAGCGTACCCGAGCGCGAGATGATGCCGATGCGCCCGCGGCGATGGATGTAGCCGGGCATGATCCCGACCTTGCAGGCATCCGGGGTGATGATGCCCGGGCAGTTGGGGCCAATCAGGCGCGTCGGGCTGCCGGCCAGCACCTGCTTGACCCGGACCATGTCCTGTACCGGGATGCCCTCGGTGATGCAGACCGCCAGCTCGATCCCGGCGTCCGCCGCCTCGCAGATCGCGTCCGCGGCGAACGGGGCCGGCACGTAGATCATACTGACGGTCGCGCCGGTGGTCGCCACCGCGTCGGCCACGGTATCGAACACCGGCCGATCCAGATGGGTCTGCCCGCCCTTGCCGGGGGTTACGCCCCCGACCAGGCGGGTCCCGTAGGCGATGGCCTGTTCCGAGTGGAAACTGCCCTGCTTGCCGGTGAAGCCCTGACAGATCACCTTGGTGTCGCGGTCGACGAGAATGCTCATGCCACGGCCTCCACTACGGCCCGCGCTGCCGCGTCCAGATCAGCGGCCGGGATCACGTCCAGGCCCGAGTGCGCCAGCGCACTGCGGCCCTGCTCGGCGTTGGTGCCCTCCAGGCGCACCACCACCGGCACCTGGACCTGCACCTCGCGGATCGCGGCGATGATGCCCTCGGCGATCAGGTCGCAGCGCACGATGCCGCCGAAGATGTTGACCAGTACGGCCTTCACCGAGGCATCGGACAGGATCAGCTTGAAGGCCGCGGTCACCCGCTCCACCGTCGTGCCGCCACCGACATCCAGGAAGTTGGCGGGTTCGCCGCCGTGGTGCTGGATCAGGTCCATGGTCGCCATCGCCAGGCCGGCACCGTTGACCATGCAGCCGATGGAGCCATCCAGGCGGATGTAATTGAGGTCGTGCTCGTGCGCCTGTTCCTCGGCCGGGTCGCGCTGGCGCGCGTCGCGCTCTTCGAACAGCGCCTTCTGGCGGTAGGCTGCGGAGTCGTCGATGGTCAGCTTGGCGTCGATCGCCAGCAGCCGGTCATCGCCGGTCAGCACCAGCGGGTTGACCTCGAGCAACTGGGCATCGAGCTGCTGGAACAGGGCATGCGCGTTGGTCACCAGCTGCGCCATGGCCTTGGCGGCGGCGCCGGCCAGGCCCAGGGTCGAGGCCACCCGGCGGCCATGAAACGGCATTACCCCGGTGGCCGGATGGATCGGCAGGGTCACGACCGCCTCGGGGCGCTCGGCCGCCAGCGTCTCGATATCCATGCCGCCCTCGGCGGAGACCACCAGCGCCAGGCGCTCGCGCGCGCGGTCCACCAGCATGGCGAAGTAGAATTCGCGGGCAATATCCACCGCCGGCTCCAGCAGCAGCTGGTCCACCGGCAGCCCCTCGGGGCCGCTCTGGCCGGTGACCAGGCGCGAACCCAGCAGGTTCTCCGCCGCCGCGCGCGCCGCATCGAGGGAATCCGCCATCACCACGCCGCCGGCCTTGCCACGACCGCCGGAGTGGACCTGGGCCTTGACCAGCACGCGCTCGGTACCCAGCGCCTGCCAGGCGCCGGGTAGTGCATCGATCGCGGTGATCACCTGACCGTCGGGAACGGGGATGCCGGCGTCGCGAAAGCGCGCCTTGGCCTGAAATTCGTGGAGATTCATGGGCGTCGAGGATAGCGGCGCGCCCCCGGCCCGACAACTGCGGGCGGGCCGTGCGCGGAGGAGAGGGAAATCAGGCGGCCTGGACCGGGATGCCGTGACCGGTGCGAATGATCCGGTTGGCGGCGTCGAGATAGACCAGGTCGGGGGTGAATTCGCGGGCCTCGGCGGCCTCCATCTGAGCATAGGCGCAGATGATCACGCGATGGCCCACCGCCGCCTTGTGCGCGGCCGCGCCATTGACCGAGATGATGCCGGAACCGGCCTCGCCCTCGATCGCGTAGGTCGTGAAGCGCTCGCCATTGTCGATGTTGTAGATCTGGATCTGCTCGAACGGCAGGATGCCGGCCGCCTCCAGCAGGCGGGTATCGATCGCGCAGGAGCCTTCGTACTCCAGCTCGCAATGCGTGACCCGGCCCTGATGCAGCTTGCCTTTCAGCATAGTGACAACCATACGGCGAATTCCCGGCTTGTACCTCGGAAGGGCGGAAAATTATCCGCGATCCCGGCGACCACGGCAAACCCGCCCGTTCAGGTCAATGTTTTTCACCACGAAGCCCACGAAGGCACGAAGAAATTCAAGGGCCATTCACAGGAAGGCTGGAAGACAGGAAGGGATTCTTGATTGGCGGTGCGTAGACGATCAAGGGCCATCCAGCCCTCTTCAAATCTTCCCGTCTTCCTGTGAACGTTCTTTGCTTCGTGGTTGCCAAAAAGGATCAGGCCGGGCGGGTGCGGACGTTGTCGATCAGGCGCACGTCGTCCAGCCAGGCGGCGGACAGGACCACGAGGTCCTGCTCCGCCAGCGGTACGCCCGAGGCCGGTTCCAGCAGGTCCTCGGCGCGGCGGATGGAAAGGTACTCCGGATCGAAACCGGCCTCGCGCAGTCGTTCGCAGGCCCGTCCCTCGACCTCGGGGATGCGGTCGGCGTCGAACACAGTGGCGGTACGGCAGACCATCGCGACCTCGTCCAGCACCCGCTTGAGTTCGGGGGCTACCGCACGGGCGGCCTCCGACAGCTGATGGTTGCGCGAGCTGAAGGCCAGACCGTCCGCCTCGCGCACCGTGGGGATGGCCTCCACCCGGGTCGGGATGTCCAGCCCCTGCACCATGCGCTCGATCAGCTTGAACTGCTGGAAGTCCTTCTCGCCGAACAGGGCCAGGTCCGGGCGCACCAGGTTGAACAGCTTGGTCACCACGGTGGCCACCCCGTCGAAGTGCCCCGGTCGGTAGTCCCCCTCGAGGATCTCCGACAGCCCCGGCACGACCACGCGTACCGGGGGCATGCCGTCATCGGGATACATGTCCTCGTTGCTGGGGCAGAACAGCGCATCCACGCCGGCATCGGTCGCCAGACGGGCATCCTCCTCCAGGGTGCGCGGATAACGCTCCAGGTCCTCGGCGCGATCAAACTGCAACGGATTCACGAAGATCGAAACCACCACCCGCTGGGCGCGCGCCCGCGCATGCCGGATCAGGGTCAGGTGCCCCTCGTGCAGGTTGCCCATGGTGGGCACCAGCGCCACGGTGCCGCGCCCCTTGCGCGACCACTCTCGATGCATGGCCACCAGCTGTGGCCGATCACGCAGGATTCTCATGCTCGGGCTTCCGTGTCAGGTAAAGGTATGGACGCCGGATTGCGGGAACGCCCGGGTCCGCACGGCGTCGCAGTAGGCGCGTACCGCGCCTTCCAGGGAGCCCCCCTCGGCGAGGAAATCCCGCGCGAAGCGCGGCGGCTCGGGGGTCAGGCCAAGCACATCCGACAGCACCAGCACCTGGCCGTCACAGCGCGGACTGGCACCGATGCCGATCACCGGCACCCCGGCGCTGCGCACGATGGCATCGGCCAGGCTCTCCGGGATGCCCTCCAGCAGCAGGGCCTGCGCCCCCGCACTCTCCAGGCGCGCGGCCAGGGATTCCATCTCGGCCGCCGCCTTCGGATCGCGCCCCTGCACGCGGTGGCCACCAAAGCGGTGAACGGCCTGCGGCGTCAGCCCAAGGTGGGCGCAGACCGGAATGCCGGCGGACACCAGGCGTTCCACGATCGGCACCTCCACCGCCCCGCATTCGACCTTGACCATGTGCGCCCCGGCCCGCAGCAGTGCCCCGGACTGGGCCAGGGCGGTGGCGACATCGACATCGCCCAGAAACGGGATATCCGCCATGATCAGGGCGTTCTCGCTGCCGCGCGCCACGTTGGCGACGTGATAGACCATGTCGTCCAGCGTCACCGGCAGGGTGGTCGTGTGGCCCTGCACCACCATGCCGAGCGAATCGCCGACCAGGATCACGTCGACCCCGCAGCGGTCCAGCAGCCCGGCGAAGGCCGCGTCGTAGGCAGTGAGGCAGGCGATCGGCTCGCCGGCCTGCTTGCGCCGGGCCAGGGTGTTCACGGTAATCGGCCGCATGTTCATGCCTCCCGGGCAGTCCGGCTTGCCACCCTCTAGAGCGAGATGGGCAACGGGTTGAAGTAGTGCCGCCCGCCCTGGATCGGCTCCAGAAACTGCACCAGCTGGTCGAAATCGGCCGGGTTGTTCACCCAGTCAATCTCGGTGGCGTTCACAATCACGAGCGCCGGCCCTTCGAAATGATAGAAGAATTCCGCGTAGGCGGCGTTCAGCCGTTCCAGGTAACCGGCCTCGATGTGACGTTCGTACGGTCGTGCCCGGCGGCGGATGCGCTCCTGCAGCACGTCCACCGGCGCCTGCAGGTAGATCACCAGGTCCGGCCGCGGCAGGCCGCCGCGCAGGTGCCGGAACATCTCGCGATAGATCTCCAGCTCATCGGGGTGCAGGTTCAGCTCGGCGAACAGCGGGTCCTTGTCCATCAGATAGTCGGACACGTGCCGCTGCTCGAACAGCCCCTTCTGCGCCACTGGCGTCAGCTGGCGCACGCGCTGCACCAGGAAGTGCAGCTGGGTCGCCAGGGCATGCTTGTCCGGCTCCTGGTAGAAGCGGTCGAGGAACGGGTTCTCGTCCGGCGCCTCGAAGATGCCCTCGGCCTGAAGGTGCTCGGCCAGGCGTTTCGCCAGGCTGGACTTGCCAACCCCGATCGGCCCCTCGACCGCGATGAAATCGAAATCGCCCAGGCTCATCGGCGTCCCTCCGCCGCCGCGATGCTCACCTCCGGCTCCGCGATCGGAATCAGGCTCGCGCCGTCGAAGCGCCGCGCCAGCCCCTCCAGCGGGCCCGCACCCGGGATCTGCAGACCAGGCGCCAGCTCCAGCAACGGCAGGACCACGAAATCACGCTCGGCGATGCCGGCATGCGGCACCTGCAGGCCCGGCAGATCCAGCGACTGTTCACCGAACAGCAACAGGTCCAGATCCAGAAGCCGCGGCCCCCAGCGGCTGCCGTCGCGCTTGCGGCCGCAGGCGCACTCGATTGCCTGCAGACCCGCCAGCAGGTCCAGCGGCTCCAGACGGGTGTGCAGCCGGGCCACCGCGTTCACGTAGTCGGGCTGGTCCTGCGGACCCATCGGCGGGTTGCGGAACAGCCGGGAACGCCCGGTCAGGCGCGTCTGCGGCAGTTCCTGCGCCAGACGCTCAAACGCCTCGCGCACCTGTGCCTCGGGCTCGCCCAGGTTGGCCCCGATCCCGATGAAGGCCTGCACGCCGTGATCGGCCGTGCTCACTCGCCACCCCCCGCATCCGGCTTCGGGGCCGGTCCAGTGTTATCGCCACCCCCCTTGCGACCCCGGCGCCGACGGCGGCCACCGCGGCGCGACTTGCCCTTGGCACCCGACTTGCCGTCACCTTTGGGCCCCTTCGGGGCTCCGGCCATGGCCTTCTGGCCGGCCTCGTCCTGCTCCTGGATCTCGGTCCACCAGCGGCACAGCTCGGGGTCGGCATCGCCGGCACGGGCGCGCAGACAGAGGAAGTCGTAGCCGGCACGAAAACGCGGATGGGTCAGCAGGCGCAGCGCGCGGCCGCCCCGATGGCGCTCCAGGCGCGCCTGCAGTTCCCAGATCTCGCGCACAATCAGGCTGAAGCGCTTGGGGATAGAGACCGTCTTCACCTGCCGATCGAGCACCTCGGCCATCGCCTGTTGCCAGGCCGGGATCTCCTGCTCGCCGTCGTCGATCCGTTGCGCCGCGGCCACCTGCACCGGTGCCCACAGGATCGCGGCATAGAGGAAGGCCGGGTTCACGCCCAGCCCCTCGTTGATGCGCTTGTCGGTGTTCAGCAACGACTCGACCAGGAACTGGCGCCGCTCGGGACCGACATCCGGATCGGCAAAGCAGTCCGCCGCCTCGGGGAACATCGCCTCGAACAGGCCAAAGCGCTCGAGCTCGTCCAGGCAGGTCACCGCCGCGCCGCTGTGGAACAACTTGATCACCTCGTCGAACAGCCGCGCGGGCGCCACGGTCTGCATCAGCGAGGCCAGCTCATGGATGCCGGCCTCGACCTCCGGCGCGATGGTCAGCCCCAGTTTGGCGGAGAAGCGCACCGCCCGCAGCATGCGCACCGGGTCCTCGCGCAGCCGGGTCTCGACGTCGTCGCCGATCAGGCGCAGCACGCCCGCGCGCAGGTCCTCGACCCCGCCGGTGTAGTCCAGCACCGAGAAGTCTTCGATGTCGTAGTACAGGGCGTTGACGCTGAAGTCGCGGCGGATCGCGTCCTGCTCGATGGTGCCGTAGCGGTTGTCCCGCAGGATGCGGCCTTCCTCGCTCAGTGCCACCTGGCCCTCGTCCCCGGACTCGTCGTCATGCGGGGCGCGAAAGGTCGCCACCTCGATCATCTCGCGCCCGAACAGCACATGCGCCAGGCGGAAGCGGCGCCCGATCAGGCGACAGTTGCGGAACAGCCCGCGCACCTGCTCGGGCGTCGCGTCGGTGGCCACGTCGAAATCCTTCGGTTCGCGGCCCAGCAGCAGGTCACGCACACCGCCGCCCACCAGACAGGCACGGTAACCCGCGTCGCGCAGGCGATAGAGCACCTTCAGGGCGTTGTCGTCGATCGCCGCGCGCGAGATCCCGTGATCCGCGCGCTCGTAGACACGCGGTTCCGGCAGCTCGCTGTCGGGTCGAGTCGGGGTTGCGGGGTCAGCCTTTGTCACGCGATACCGTAGCGGTGGTCGAAAGCGCCGTATGGTAACAGCTTGGCCGGCTTCATCCCGCTTTTCGCACCGGGCGTGGCGCGGCGGTTTCACCGGTCAGACGCCAGCGGCGGTAGTCATCGAGGATGCGCCGGTGATCGAACACCAGGACCGGATCCGGATCCTCCGGGTCCAGCCAGGCGCAGTCGGTGGCATCGTCGGCGGCCTTCGCCTCGCCCCGGCCACGGGCGATATAGACCGCGCTGACGGTATGCCCGCGCGGATCGCGCTCCGGGTCGGAATAAACGCCCAGCAACACCTCAAGCTCGACCTCCAGCCCGGTCTCCTCGCGCGCCTCGCGCACCGCGGCATGCTCGGCGGACTCGCCAACGTCGACGAAGCCCCCGGGGAGCGCCCAGCCATGCGGGGGGTTGCGCCGCTCGATCACCAGCACCCGACCGGGCTGGGCCGGATGACGGATCACCAGATCCACCGCCACACGCGGGGTCACCGGAGGGCCACTGCCTTCGAGGGATGTCACTCGGATTCGCTCCTGTCGCTGTCATCCTGGCGAATAAAACGGCGAATCTTGCGCCGCTCGCGCTTGTCCGGCCGGCGGCTGGGCGCACTGTCCGCCACCGCGCGCTCGGCCCGGCGGCGCTCGCTTTCCGCCTCGCGCCGGGCCTGGCTCTCCGGGGTCTCCTCGTACAGAGCCTGTGCCTCGCGGGCCGGCCGGCGCTGCTCGTTCAGCCCCACCACGTCCAGCTCCCAGACCTGCGGGCCCCGATGGATCGTCAGGCGGTCACCGGGATGCACGCGCCGCGCCGGCTTGCAGCGCTCGCCGTTCACGTGGACCTTGCCGCCGCCAACCGCTTCGCTGGCCAGCCCGCGCGTCTTGTAGAAACGCGCGGCCCACAGCCACTTGTCGATCCGCAGCCCGGCGCTGGGCGCCTCGTGGTGGCCGCTACCCCTGGCCAAGGCTTCCCCGGGCCTGCGCGAGGGGGGACAATGCGCAACCTTTCCAGGCCAGGCACCGACGTTCCGCGGTCATCCGGACCGTGACCTGCCCCGACCCAGGACGCCGAGGACCCTCATGAATCTGCCGCATCTGCACCTGATCAGTTTCGCCATCTGTCCGTTTGTCCAGCGTAGCGTGATCACGCTGAAATACAAGCAGGCCCCGTTCGAACTGAGCCTGATCGATCTGGCCGACCCGCCGGAGTGGTTCCGCGCGCGCTCGCCGCTCGGGAAGGTGCCGGTGCTGATCGTCGACGACGACACCGTGCTGTTCGAGTCGGCGGTGATCAACGAGTATATCGATGCCATCACCCCGCGCGCCCTGATGCCGGCGGACCCGCTGGAACAGGCCCGCACCCGGGCGTGGATCGAGTACCTCTCGGAACAGACCTTTGCCCAGTATCACTGGATGACAGCCGCCACCGAGGACGCCTTCGAGCTCGCGCGGCATACGGCCGCGCGCGGGCTGGAGCGCCTGGAACAGCAGATGACGCGGGATGATCGCCTGGCCACCCCGGATTTCTCGCTGATCGACGCGACCCTGGCACCGATCCTGATGCGCTATGCGCTGCTTGCGGACCCGGACAGCCCCTGGGAGGCGGAGGCGTTTCCACGGCTGGCGCAGCGCTGGGAGCGGCTGCGCGAGATGCCGGCCGTGCGGGACTCGGTCCCGGCCGACTTTGCGGCCCAGCTGGCCGACTATCTGCGCAAGCAGGAAGGCTACGCGCCGGCGCATTTCGCGGCGCAGCTCGACGGGTCCGCCTGACCCGGGCTTTTCCCGACCACCCACCCCTGGGGTCGCGCCCGGTTCGGCATCGGACATGCTGGCTGCCTACGGTCTACCACCTGCCTCGTTGAGGCTGGTCCTGGTTCGTCCTCAGTGTTTACGGTGCCTCCGGTCCGCCGCCTGCCAGGCGCTGACTCGCCAGCGCGCCCCGAGGTACTTTCTTGCTTGCCCAAGAAAGTACCCAAAGAAGGGCACCCGGATTTCGCCCGGGAACCTCGCTCCGGACGTGCTGGGCCGGCGGCGCTGAACTCGCTGCGCCTTCGGCTCCGCTCAGACATCCAGCGCCTTCTCCCGGCCCATCACGCCCTCCACGAGGGGCTCCATACGGGAGAGGAAAGTCAAGACAGAAGGTATTCCAGCCCCACGACACAACAATAGGTATTGCCATCCGAAAGCCTCCGGCGCCCGCGCCGCGGGCGCGGCACGCAACGGCCGAAGGCCGAGCGTGCCCTAGATGTGCGAAGACCTAGCCTTTACCACTGGCTAGACCGTCGGGACCGCCGTTGTTTTGACCTGCCTCCCCGTTGTCGTCGCGCCGAGTGGAGAGGGTTTTCGCGGGGTCAGAGGCGCTGGATGTCTGAGCGGAGCCGCAGGCGCAGCGAGTTCAGCGCCGCCCGCGAAAACCCTCGGAGCGAGGGAAACCCCGGCCCGCGCAGCGGGCCGGGGTCGCGGCAGTCGGGCGTGTTTCTTGGGTACTTCTTTGCACGAGCAAAGAAGTACCTCGCGGCGCGCTGGCGAGTCAGCGCCGGGCAGTATGCGGACCGAAGGCACGTAAACACCGGATGCAGAACCAGGACCAGCCACCACAGGGCAGACGGCCGGACGAAGGCACCTTAAACTCCAGAGGCCGAACCAGGCCTAGCCACAGCAACGCACGCAGCCGAATCGGAAGCTACTGAATACCCGCGGCGGAACCGGTGCCAGCCGGTCCGCGGTGAGCAAAACCCCGATCGCGGTCAGGCCGGGCGGTGGGGACAGGCGTGGTCGTTACAGTCGCCGTACAGGACCAGGGCATGATCCTTGATGGAAAAACCGTGGTGCTGGGCCACCTCGCGCTGGCGCCGCTCGATCGTCTCGTCGAAAAACTCCTCGACCCGCCCGCACTGGTTGCACACGATATGGTCATGGTGGCCACCACGCTCCAGCTCGAACACCGCCTGATTGCCCTCCAGGTGCAGACGACAGACCAGCCCGGCCGCCTCGAACTGGGTCAGCACGCGATACACCGTGGCCAGGCCGATCTCCTCGCCGGATTCGAGCAGCTCGCGATAGATCGCCTCGGCCGTCAGATGCCGGGTCTCCGAAGTCTCGAGGATCTCGAGGATCTTCATCCGCGGCAGCGTGACCTTGAGTCCCGCCTTCTTGAGATTACTGGTTTCCATTGCCTGTTTTCCCGGTCCGATCCGCTTGAGAGCGGCGGGACGCTTTGGTGTACCATGCGCGTTCACGGCCCACCAGACGCCGAGGACCGCCCGCTCAGATGATCAAGATTCTCATTTCTATCGCCGTGGCCGCAAGCCTGCTGAGCGCCTGCGGCGGCCTCAACCAGTTCCGTCTGGATGTACAACAGGGCAACGTGATCGACCCCGTCCAGGTGGCGCAGATCCAGCCCGGCATGACGCCGCAGCAGGTCCGCTTCCTGATGGGGTCGCCCCAGCTGGAGCCCGCCTTCCGCGCCGACGAGCGCTGGGACTACGTCTACTACCGCCGCCCGGGCTTCGGGGCGACCGAGCGCCAGCGGGTCACAGTGCATTTTGCGAATGGCGTGGTCAGCCACGTGGATGCCGACATCCCGCAGCCGGTCGCGCTGGACGAGCACCCGGTGGACATGGACAACGACTGACGCTCGCCTGCATCCCCGAAGTGCCGCGGGCTCACAGGGCTCTCGCTATTCCTCCGCGTTCTCCGGCCCTGCGTCCTTCTTCGATTCGCCCCCGGCTTCCGCGTCTCCCTTGCCCGGCTTCTTCTTGCGCCCCTTCCCGGCGCGCTGGCGGCGCACCTCCTTCGGGTCCGCGATCAGCGGACGGTAGATCTCGATGCGGTCACGCGGCCGCAGCACGGTGTCGCGCCGGGTAATCTTGCCGAAGATCCCGACCTTCGCATTCTCCAGGTCGATCTCCGGAAACTGCAGCTCGATCTCGGACTGGCGCAGCGCGGTATCCACCGTGGTGCCCTCGGGCACCACCAGCGGCAGGATCACCTGGCGGTCGGGGCGCGCATAGGCCACCTCCACGCGGATCATGCCGTCCGCGGCGGCCGGGGCCACGGGACTATCCGGCACCGTGGACCTCGCGCGCGCGCTGGACAAAGGCATCGACCAGCGAATTGGCAATCTGGTTGAACACCGGCCCGATCGCGAAGGCCATGATGCGGTTGGCGAACTCGAATTCCAACTCCAGGGCGATACGGGTCTTGCCGCCCTCCACCTGGCTGAAGGTCCAGGTCCCGTGCAGTCGCCGGAACGGTCCGGAGACCAGGCGCATGTCGATGCTCTCCGGGCGTTTCAGGGTATTGCGGGTGGTAAACGACTTGTGCAACGCGCCCTTGGCCAGTTCGATCGTGCCTTCCACCTCGTGCTCGCCGCGCGGGTGCGCCGACGCACTGCGACAGCCCGGCAGGAATTCCGGATAGGCATCGACGTCGTTCACGAGATTGAACATCTGCTCCTGGGTGTAGGGCACATCCGCGTAGCGGCGAATCTTCGAGGCCATCAAATCAACTCCACCGCACGCAGGAAGACAAACAGGATCGCGACCGGAGCAACGAAGCGCACCAGGAAGTACCAGACCTGATACAGAGCCGGGTGCTTCATGCGCAGCTCGGACTGCACCGAGCGCTCGGTCATCCGCCAGCCCACGAAGATCGCGATCAGGAAGCCGCCCAGCGGCAGCAGGATGTTGGCCGTCACGTAGTCCAGCAGGTCCAGGATGCCCATGTCGAACAGGGTGTAGTCGGACCAGACGTTCAGCGACAGCAGCGCGCCAATCCCCAGGAACCAGGCCCCGATGGCGATCATCGCGGTCGCCATCACCCGGGTCAGACCCATGTTCTCGACCAGGAAGGCGACCGCCGGCTCGATGATGGAGATCGCCGAGGTCCAGGCCGCGAACACCAGCAGCACGAAGAACATGGTGCCGAAGTACAGTCCGCCCGGCATATCGGCGAACGCCAGCGGCAGGGTCACGAAGATCAGCCCCGGCCCCTGCTCGGCCGACAGCCCGGCCCCGAGCACGATGGGGAAGATCGCCAGCCCGGCCATGATCGCCACCAGGGTATCCGCCCCGACCACCGCCGCCGAGGTGCGCGCGATGGACGCCTCGCTCTGCAGGTAGCTGCCGTAGATCATGATCGCGCCCATCCCGAGACTGAGCGTGAAGAAGGCCTGGCCCATCGCCAGCAGCACCGCATTCGCCGACAGCGCGGAGAAATCGGGATACAGCAGGAACTGCAGGCCGGCGAAGAACTGACCCTCGACCATTGCATAGCCGACCATCACCACCAGCATCACGAACAGCAGTGGCATCAGGATCGTCACCGCCTTCTCCAGGCCCGACTGCACCCCGCGCGCGACCACCATCGCCGTCATCACCATGAAGATGGTGTGCCAGGCCAGCAGCGCCTCCGGGTCCGCCAGCATGTTGCCGAACATCGATTCGGAACCGTCCGCGTCCAGCCCGAGGAAGCCGCCCGTGCCCGATTTGAAGACGTACGACAGCGACCAGCCGGCCACCACGCTGTAGAAGGACAGGATCAGGAACCCGGCGAGGACCCCGATCCAGCCGATCATCCCCCAGGCGCGCGTGAGCCCCTCCTCGCGCGCCAGGGCGGACATCGTGTTGATCGGGCTCTGGCGCCCGCGCCGCCCCAGCAGGATCTCCGCCATCATCACCGGCAGGCCGATCAGCAGGATGCAGCCCAGATACACCAGCACGAAGGCCCCGCCGCCGTTCTCGCCGGCGATATAGGGGAAGCGCCAGATATTGCCGAGGCCGACGGCCGAACCGGTGGCCGCCAGGATGAAGGCCAGGCGGGTCGTCCATTGCCCGTGGATCGAGGTCGTGGCAGGCATCAGTGGCTCCTTTGTGAGCGGAGACGGAAGGCGTGTGCGCGGCCATCGCGCCCGGGCAGCGCCCGGGCCCGGGCGCACAGCGCGTCGCCGAGTCCGCCGGAATTGTGGGGCAGCGGGTCCTCAGGCTCAACTTTCACCACGGATGCAGGCCCATGCCGACTGCTTCGCCGCGCCGCCTGCAGTACACTGCGCGGGTTATGGGAAAGAAGAAGAAACAAGGCGGCGACAACTCCAGCACCATCGCGCTCAACCGCAAGGCGCGCCACGATTTCTTTATCGAGGACCGCCTGGAGGCGGGGCTGGAGCTGGAGGGCTGGGAGGTCAAGTCCATGCGCGCCGGGCGCGCGCAGCTCAGCGAGGCCTACGTGCTGCTGCGCAACGGCGAGGCCTTCCTGTTCGGGGCCCACGTCACCCCGCTGCCCACCGCCTCCACCCATATCAACCCCGACCCCAGCCGCACGCGCAAGCTGCTGCTCCACCGCTCCGAGATCAACCGCCTGGTCGGCGCGGTGGAACGCAAGGGCTACACCCTGGTACCGATGGCCCTGTACTGGAAGCGTGGCCGCGCCAAGCTCGAGATCGGGCTGGCCAAGGGCAAGAAGGAATTCGACAAGCGCGCCGCCAAGAAGGACAAGGACTGGGAGCGCGAGCGGGCGCGGATTTTGAAGCACAACTAACGCCGCTGCACCCCGCCCGCCGTCCCCGTTCCGGCTCGCGCCGGTCGCCCCGGCCCCATCCCTCGCCGTTTACGGTCCCTTCGTCCGGCCGCCTGCCTCGTGGTGGCTGGTCCTGGTTCGTCGTCTGGTGTTTACGGTGCCTCCGGTCCGGCCCCTGCCTTGTGGTGGCTGGTCCTGTTTCGACATCCGGTGTTTACGTGCCTTCGGTCCGCATACTGCCTGGCGCTGACTCGCCAGCGCGCCCCGAGGTCCTTTCTTGCTTGCCCAAGAAAGGACCCAAAGAAGGGCACCCGGATTCCGCCCGGGAACCTTGCTCCAGGGCTCTCGGGCCGGCGGCGCTGAACTCGCTACGCTGCGCTTCGCTCAGACATCCAGCGCCTTCTTCCGGCCCGAGAACCCTTCCGCAAGGGGCTCCATACGGGGAGCGAAGGTCAAAACAGCAGCTATTCAAACGCCACGACACCGCAATGGGCATTGCCGTCCGAAAGCCCCCGGCGCCCGCTAGCGGGCGCGGCACGCAACGGCCAAAGGCCGAGCGTGCCCAAGATGCCCGAAAGCCTAGCCATCATCCACTAGCTATATCGCTGGGATAGCCGTTGTTTGGACCTGCCTCCCCGTTGTCGTCGCGCCGAGTGGAGAGGGTTTTCGCGGGATGAGAGGCGCTGGATGTCTGAGCGGAGCCGCAGGCGCAGCGAGTTCAGCGCCGCCCGCGAAAACCCTCGGAGCGAGGGAAGCCCCGGCCCGCACAGCGGGCCGGGGTCGCGGCAGTCGGGCGTGTTTCTTGGTGACTTCTTTGCACGAGCAAAGAAGTCCCTCGGGGCGCGCTGGCGAGTCAGCGCACGGCAGTATGTGGACCGGAGCCACCGTAAACACCAGACGACGAACCAGGGCCAGCCACCACGAGGCAGGCGGCCGAGCGAAGGCACCAGAAGGCCGGAGCAGCTCCGCCGCCGGACGACGGAATCAGGCGTTGGCGCGCCAGCGGCAGGTGCCGCCGGCTGCCTCGTCGAGGGTCTGCAGGAGCGCCTCGTGCGCCGCCTGCTCCTCCGGCGTCGGCTCGATCACCGGAAGCGGCTTGCCCGAACGCCGCGCCTGGACGGGCCCGGCCGCGGCGTCGCCGTCACCCCCGGCATCCAGCGTCAGCGCCACCTGCCCCCCGGTCATCGCCAGATAGACATCCGCCAGCAGCTCGGCATCCAGCAGCGCCCCGTGCAGGGTACGCCCGGAACCGTCCACCTCGTAGCGCTTGCACAACGCATCCAGGGAGTTGCGCGCCCCGGGGTGCATGCGCCGCGCCATCACCAGCGAATCCAGCACGGTGCAGACCTCGGCCACCTCGGCCGCCGGCGCCGCATCACCCAGCAGACGCAGTTCATGGTTGATGAAGCCGACATCGAACGGCGCGTTGTGGATGATCAGCTCCGCACCACGGATGAAATCGACGAACTCACCGGCCACGTCAGCAAAGCGTGGCTTGTCGGCGAGGAATTCGTTGGTGATCCCGTGGACCTCGACAGCGCCGGCGTCGATCTCGCGGTCCGGCTGCAGGTACTCGTGGAGCTTGCGCCCGGTGGGCCGGCGGTTGTCCAGCTCCAGACAACCGATCTCGATGATGCGGTGGCCGTCGGCAGGCTCCAGGCCCGTGGTCTCGGTATCCAGCACGATCTGGCGCATCGCGTTACCCCTCAGTTCTCGATCGGTTCACCGGCCAGCAGGGCGTCGATGCCCGCATTGGCCAGTTCATCGGCACGTTCGTTCTCCGGATGGCCGCTGTGGCCGCGCACCCAGTACCACTCGATATCGTGACGCTGGGCCTGCGCGTCCAGCGCCTCCCACAGGTCGCGGTTCTTGACCGGGGATCCGCTGGCGGACTTCCAGTTGCGCCGTTTCCACCCGGGCAGCCACTCGGTCACGCCCTGCTTCACATACTTGGAATCCGTGACCAGTTCCACCTTGCAGGAGCGTTTCAGGGCCTCCAGCGCGCGGATGGCGGCGGTCAGTTCCATGCGGTTGTTGGTGGTCTCCGCCTCGGCGCCGTAGAGCTCGCGCTCGCGCCCGCCGAAGCGCAGGATCGCGCCCCAGCCGCCGGGACCGGGATTGCCGCGGCAGGCCCCGTCGGTATAGATGTACACACGTTCGTCAGCCATGCGTTCGGCGGGCTCCGGAATGATCGGTGCGCGAGGATACCAGCCCCGGCCGCATCGCGGGGTTGGGCATCGCGAAGCGGAACCGCTGTGCCGGGCGCAGGGGCATGTCCACACGTTTGTGGGCGACGGTCAGGATCATGCTGGCCAGCGGTGGCAGGCCGCGCAGGGTCCAGGCGTCCATGGTCGCCAGGCGCTTTTGCCAGGCGGCGGGCAGCCCCGGCGGGAGCAGGCTCAGGCTCCACTGATCGAGGACCTCCAGATCCGCCGCCTCCAGCAGCTCGCGATACTGGCGCCGGCGCAGTCCCTCGGGCACCGGTGAGGCGCGCACGCCGTTGCGCCCAACGTGCTGCAGGCGGTTGCCCTCCAGCAGAAACACGCGCCCCTCGGGTTCCAGCACGCGGGCCGCCTCGGCCACCACCGCCTCCGGATGGTCGCTCTGCGCGCAGGGATGGGCCAGCACGATGCGCCGGGCGCAGTCGGACTCCAGTGGCCAGGCCTCCGGGTCCATGCGCAACACCGGATGCGTCGAGGCAATGCGGACCAGCGGCGCCTGCAGGGCGTCGCTGTCCTCCAGGATCGGCACCGGGGCCAGCTCCACGGCCAGGTCGCCGGGGCCCGGGTCACCGTAGCGACGAATGCGTTCCAGAAAGCGCTCGCGGACCCTGCGCCCCTGGGGCTGGGCGTACCAGTGCGCCAACCAGTTCAGGAACGGGTCTTGGTGATCCCCCATCTCTGGTTTATCCTCCAGCGCCATGAAACTACGCCTCCACTCGCGGCTGACCACCGCCATGACCCTGGGCCTGACGGCACTCTTCGCCTCTGCCTGTAGCCTACACGACTCCGAGCGCACGCTGGATACCTCGGCGGCGGATCAGCCCATCGTGGAACCGCGCACCACCGAGGATGTGCAGGCCGCGATGGAACGCCAGAGCCGCGACGCCGCACAGCGCGCCGCCGAGACGGATGACCTGTGGGAGCGCGCGCGCCTAGGCTTCGGCTTCAACGATGCGCTGGACCACGAACGCGTGGAGCGCTACATCCAGCACTACCGCGACCACCCGCGGATCATCGAACACAGCACTCGGCGGGCGGAGCCCTTCGCCTACTTCATCCTGTCGGAGATCGAGGCGCGCGACATGCCTGCCGAGCTCCTGCTGTTACCGATCGTCGAGAGCGGCTTCGTCGCCCAGGCGACCTCGCGCAGCCGCGCGGCCGGGATCTGGCAGTTCATGCCGGCCACCGGCGACTACTTCGACCTCGCGCGCGACCACTGGTACGACGGGCGCCGCGATGTCTACAAGTCCACGCTGGCCGCGCTGGACTACCTCCAGGCCCTGCACCGCCGGTTCGACGACTGGTACCTGGCGCTGGCCGCCTACAACTACGGCCAGGGCAACATCCAGCGCGCGATCGACCGCAACGCCGCACGCGGCGAGCCCACCGACTACTGGAGCCTGGACCTGCCCGCCGAGCCCACCGCCTACATCCCGCGGCTGCTGGCCCTGCGCCACCTGTTCCTGGACCCGGACAGCCACGACATCGCCATCACGCCCATTGCCAACGAGCCGGCCCTGGAGATGATCGAACCCGGTCGCCAGGCGGACTTCTCGCTGATCGCGGAACTCGCCGACCTGGACACCGAGACCCTGAAGCAGCTCAACCCGGGCTATCACCGGCACGCCACCCATCCCGGCGGCGCGCAGCACCTGTTCGTCCCGCGCGAGGCCCTTCCGGTCCTCGAGACCGCGCTGGAGACACGCGATGACGAACCTCTGATCCGGTTCCGGGAGTACACCGTGCGCATGGGCGACAACCTGGGCCGGATTGCCGAACGCACCGGCACCCGGGTGGCGGTGCTGCGCGACATGAACAACCTGAACGGCGACCTGATCCGCGCCGGGCAGACGCTGCGCCTGCCAGCCAGCGCCTCCGGCGAGGACACCCCGGTACAAGTCGCCGGCGACAACGGCCAGCCCGCCGAGGATTACGAGGTCCAGCCGGGTGACAGCCTGTGGCATATCAGCCAGCGCACCGGCATGTCCATCGGGGCGCTGCGCGCCGCCAACGGTCTGGAGCCAGACGCGATCCTGCGCCCGGGCGACACCCTGAAGGTCGTGCGCGCCGATCCCGAGCGTGGCCCCGATGGCCGGCGCGTCGAATACGAGGTCCGCCCCGGCGATTCCCTGTCGACCATCGCCCGTCGCCACCAGGTCAGCATCGGGGACCTGCGCCGCTGGAACGGGCTGAACGGCGACGGCATCCGCGCCGGCGAGACCCTGACCCTGTACCTGGCCAGCGCCGACCGGGAGACCCTGGCCCAGGGCGACGCCTGAAACAAGGCGCCCCACGTAAAAGCCCCGGGCAGGACCCGGGGCTTTTACGTGAGAAAGCGGGCGGCGCCTGCCGCCCGCGCGACACCGGAGATCAGGCGGCCCGGCGATCGCCCTCGCCGCTGGCATCCACTCGGTTCCAGGCCTGCATACCGCCCACCACGTTGTACACCTGGTGGTAACCCAGGCGCTGGAGGATGGATCCCGCCACGGTGGACCGGTAGCCACTGCCGCAGACCACCGCCACCGGCTCGGCCTTGTCGATCCCGGGGATGCCGGTGCGGGTATCGGCCACCGGCTGATTGACCGCGGCCTCCGCATGGCCGGCCTCGAACTCGGAGACGGCCCGAACATCGACCAGGCGCAGGCGCCCGTCGGCGATCGCGGTCTGCGCCGCCGGGGCATCCAGCTGGGCAAGCGTGGCCAGGGGCAGCCCGGCACTGGCGTATGCCGCCATGCCGCCGCGGACAAAGCCCTCGATATAGTCACGGCCGGTGCGTACCAGCTGGCGCACGGCCTGCTCGATCACCGCGGGATCCCCGTTCCGGTCCACCAGCACGATCGGGGTATCGTCCGGCGTGACCCAGCCGGCCCAGTTGGCGAAACCGCCGTCGATGCCGATGCCCAGGGCCCCGGGGATATGGCCGCCCCCAAAGGCCAGCGGATCGCGCAGGTCGATCACTGTCACCTCCCCGGCCGCGGCACGACGCGAAACCGCGTCCGGGTCCAGGGCCGTCATGCCAGGCAGCGGGATCACCGCCTTCGGCCCCTCGGAGTTGATCCGCTTGTTGCGCGGATAGAAATCGGGGATCGGCGGCAGCCCGTTCAACAGCTGGTGCACAAAGGCGTCCTCGTCCAGCGACGGGTCCAGGTACGGGTTGGTCCGACGCTCGTAGCCGAGCGTGGAGACCGGCCGACCGGCCATCCCGGCGCCACAGGCCGAGCCCGCACCGTGGCCCGGATGCACCTCGACCCCGTCAGGCAGATCCGCCAGCTTCTCGCGCACGCTGTGGAACATCTGCCGCGCCAGCGCCTGCTTGGCCTCCTCGCCGAGCAGGTCCGGCCGACCCAGGGAGCCTACGAACAGGAAGTCGCCGGTGATGATGGCGATCGGATCCTTACTGGAGCGGGCCCCGTCATAGACCACGAACATCAGGTGTTCCGGGGTGTGCCCCGGTACATGGCGGGTCTCGATGCGCACATTGCCGAGCTGGATCGCATCCCCCTCGACCAGGTCCTCGTGCGGGAACTGCACCTGGAAATACTCACCCGCATCGTGCCCGGACAGCAGCAGACGGGCGCCGGTCTTGTCCGCGAGTTCGCGGGCGCCGGAGGCGAAATCGGCGTGGATGTGGGTATCCATCACGCGGGTGATGCGATAGCCGTTGCGTTCGGCATAATCCAGGTACACGTCGACGTCGCGCTGCGGATCGATCACGGCGATCTCGCCGCTGCCCTGGCAGCCGACCACGAAGGAATGCTGGGACAGACCGGGATCGACAAAGCGTTCAAATATCATGCGGAACTCCTCGCGTTGGCTTTTGCATGAATGTCCGACTATTTTGGTCAGGTATTAGCGCAAAAGTTCCTGGCCACGCGACCCCGCACACCGGGAGCGCCCTCGATCCGCCGGCTGTATCCACCACGAAGCTCACGAAGGCACGAAGGAGGTCAAGGTCAAAAGCGTATTAACCACAGAGGACACGGAGTTCACGGAGAAAATCGAAAGATCTTCAGCCGATTAGATGGGAGCCGGTGTGTTCAACCCCGCTCGGGTGAGCGGCGAAGCCCCTGAGTCAGGCTTGACCAGAATGGCCCCTTCTCTGTGTCCTCCGTGCCCTCCGTGGTGCAATCGCCCTTGACCTTCTTCGTGCCTTCGTGAGCTTCGTGGTGACTCTTGCTGATCGACAGAAGAGGAAGCGCTTGGCGATGGCGATCGGTGCCGAGGGCCGCGACTGGGTTACGCGGGGGTATCGGATTCCCGAGGTTCCAGGCGGGTCGCCTCCGGGTCCAGGCCCGCGGCGCGGAAGAGCTGTTCGAAGCGGCGTTGCGGCAGGTGCAGGCGGAGCTGGATCGATCCGTCCGGCGTGGTCTGTTCGGCCTCCACGGCCTTTTCCTCGTAGAGCTGGGCACGCAGCCGACCGGCCGCGGCCGGCAACTCGAACCAGCCCTGGGTCATGGACTCGGTAAAGGTCTCGGCCAGGCGCTGTTCCAGGCGCGCCACGCCCTCGCCGGTACGGGCCGACAGCCAGAAGGCGTCATCCGCCAGGCCGAAGCGCTCGTCCGGATCCTCGGCCGGGTTCTCCAGCTGGTCGATCTTGTTGTAGACCCGCCAGCAGGGCACATCCTCGGCACCGATCTCCGCGAGGACCTCCTCGACCTGGCGGATGCGCGCATCGCGCTCCGGGTCGGCGGCGTCGATCACGTGCAGCAGCAGGGCCGCCTCGCGGGTCTCGGTCAGGGTCGCCTTGAAGGCAGCGACCAGCTCGTGCGGCAGGTCGCGCACGAAGCCCACGGTGTCGGCCAGGATCAGTGACTGGTGCGGCGCCAGGTCCAGGCGCCGCAGGGTCGGGTCCAGGGTCGCGAACAGCTGGTCCGCCTGATAGACGTCGGAATGCGTCAGGCGATTGAACAGGGTGGACTTGCCGGCGTTGGTGTAGCCCACCAGCGAGACCGTGGGGATCTCGTTGCGCAGGCGCGCCTGACGGCCCTGTTCACGGGTGCGCTCCACTTTCTCCAGGCGCCGCTCGATATGCTTGATGCGCCCGGCCAGCAGACGCCGGTCAGTCTCCAGCTGGGTCTCCCCCGGGCCACGCAGGCCGATCCCGCCCTTTTGCCGCTCCAGGTGGGTCCAGCCGCGCACCAGGCGCGTGGACATGTGGCGCAGCTGCGCCAGCTCCACCTGGAGCTTGCCCTCGTGGGAACGGGCGCGCTGGGCGAAGATGTCGAGGATCAGCCCCGAGCGGTCCAGCACCCGGCACTTCAGGTGGGCCTCGAGGTTGCGTTCCTGGCTGGGCGACAGGGCGTGGTTGAAGATCACCACGTCGGCGCCGGTGGCCTCCACCGCCTCGCGGATCTCGTCGGCCTTGCCGGCCCCGACAAACAGTTTCGGGTGCGGCCGGTCGCGGGAACCCCGCACCACCGCCTGGATCTCGGCCCCGGCGGAACGCACGAGCTCGTCGAACTCCTGGACCTGGGCCTCGATATCGGGGTTGTCCCCGATGTTCAGCGCGACCAGGACGGCCGCGTTGCCAACGGCGGCCTCGCCGCCGCTCTCCGGACGCTCAAACAAGCCGGGGACCCGTCGTCATCAGGACTCGGCCTCCGCGGAGGCGGCCGCCTCGCCCTCGAGATTCATGTTCACCTGCCGGGCCGGGACGATCGTGGAGATGGCGTGCTTGTACACCATCTGCGAGACCGTACTGCGCAGCAACACCACGAACTGGTCGAAGGATTCGATCTGCCCCTGCAGCTTGATCCCGTTCACCAGGTAGATGGAGACCGGGATGCGGTCCCGGCGCAGCGCATTCAGGAAGGGTTCCTGCAACATTTGCCCTTTGGCCATCGGTGCGTTCCTTGATCGTTATTATTGGTTCGCGAGCCGTGCGAACGACTCTTTGCCGGCCCGCCGGTCGGCTTACCTGAAGCGTAGCATACCGGCTGCGGGTCGCCGTTCAACGCCCGGTCCGGCGTTATCCGGACGTCACCGCCGTCGCCGGCGCAGTACGAGCCGCGTCGATCGCCTCCAGAGCCTGCGACAGATCCGCGTGCTCCGCGTTCAGCCGCGCATGCAGCGGAAAGCGCCGCAAGCCGGTGAGCTGGCGCTTGGCCAGTTGCCGGGTCGCGGCGACGGCGCGTTCGCGAAAGGTCGCAAAGTCGTACTCCCCCGCCAGCCACTGCCAGCCCTGGCGATAGCCCACGGCCCGCTGCGACGGGTGCTCTGCGGTCAGTCCGGGCCGCCGGGTCAGGGCCATCAGCTCGTCGACGAATCCCGCCTCCAGCATCGCGTCGAAGCGCTGGGCGATCCGCGCCCGCAGGCGCTCCCGGTCCTCCGGCCACAGCGCCAGCGAAACCCAGCCGGACGGGACCTGCGCCGCCGCCCCCTGCTGGAAGCTCGACAGCGCACACCCGGTCGCCGCGTAGACCTCCAGCGCGCGCAGGATGCGTTGCGGATCGTTCGGGTGGATGCGCGCGGCGGCGGCCGGGTCCACGACCTTCAGCTCGGCGTGCAGGGCCGCGGCACCCTCGTGTTCCAGACGCGCTCGCACCGAGGTGCGCACCATCTCCGGCACCGGCGGGATCGCATCGAAGCCGTCCAGCAACGCGCGCAGGTAGAGCAGCGTCCCGCCCGCCAGCAGGGCGATCCGGCCGCGCGCATGGATCGCATCGATCGCGGCGCGGGCATCGCGGGCGAAATCGGAGGCGTTGTAGGTGTCCTCCGGGTCGCGGATATCCAGCAAGTGGTGCGGAGCCCGGGTCCGCTCGGCCGCATCGGGCTTCGCCGTGCCGATATCCATGCCGCGGTAGACCAGCGCGGAATCCACGCTGACGATCTCCGCGTCCAGGGCCTCGGCCAGCGCCAGCGACAGCGCGGTCTTGCCGCTCGCGGTGGGGCCGGCCAGCAGCACGACTGGCGGCCGCCCCCCCTCCAGTCCGGCCATCAGCGCCCTCTCAGGAACAGCCGGTCCAGTGCCGGATGATCCAGTTCCACCCAGGTCGGGCGACCGTGATTGCACTGGCCGGAGCGCTCGGTGGCCTCCATGTCGCGCAGCAGCTGGTTCATCTCGGGCAGGGTCAGGCGCCGCCCCGAGCGCACGGAACCGTGGCAGGCGATGGTACCCAGCACCGCGTTCATCGCGCCCTCGGCCCGATGGCTGTAGCCCACCGCGGCCAGGTCGGCCAGCACGTCGCGCACCAGCTGGGCGGTGTCCTGTCCGCGCAGCAGGGCCGGCGCCGCGCGCAGGGTCAGGGCCTCCGGGCCGGCCCGGTCCAGCTCGAAGCCAAGCCCGGCCAGGAGGTCGGCGCGTTCCTCCGCCAGCTCCGCCTCGGCCGGGGTGACCTCCAGGGTCTCCGGTACCAGCAGCGGTTGCGAGGTGACCCGCGCCCCCTCCCACTCGCGCTTGAGGCGCTCGTAGGTGATGCGCTCGTGGGCCGCGTGCATGTCCACCACGATCAGGCCACGGGCGTTCTCGGCCAGGATGAAGGTCTCGGCCACCTGGCCCAGCGCGAACCCGAGCGGCGGCATGGAGTCGGCATCCGGGTCCGTCGCGGATGCCGACGGCGCGGCGGCCGACGGCTGTTCGTAGGCGGCTGGCCGGGCCTCGGCCACCGCCGACGCCCCGCGGAACTCGGCCCAGGCCGCGCCGAAGCCCGGGTCGCGCCCGGACGGCTCCGGTCGCGCTTCGCGGGGCGGCGCGTACCCGCCATACCCGCCACCGGTGCCCGGCACGCCGAGCCCGGACAACGGGCGGTCCGTCGGTACCGGGCGGGACGCCTCCTGGCCTGCGAAGGCCGGCGCTCCCCGCGACTCTGGCACCGCGGCGGCATGCCCGGCGTCCCCCGGGCGCAGGCCCGCCAGCGCCTTGTGCAGGCTGTGGAAGATGAAGTCGTGGACCATGCGCGATTCGCGAAAGCGCACCTCCTGCTTGGTCGGGTGCGCGTTCACGTCCACCTGGGTCGGATCCAGCTCCAGGTCCAGTACGAACATCGGATGGCGCCCATGGTAGAGCACGTCCTGATAGGCCTTGCGCACGGCCGCGGCCAGCACGCGATCGCGGATCGCACGGCCGTTGACGAAGAAGAACTGCTGGTCGGGCTGGGCCCGCGACTGGGTCGGCGAGCCGAGCCAGCCGGACAGCGCCAGCCCGGCGCGCTGCTCGTCCACCGGCGTCGCGTGCTCCAGGAAGGCATCGCCCAGCAGGGCGCGTACTCGTTCGGCCGGGTCTTCGGTGGCCGGCAGGTCCAGGGTCACGCGATCATTGTGACGCAGGGTGAAGGCCACCTCGGGGCAGGCGACGGCCTGGGTGCGGATCACGTTCTCGCAGTGGTTGTATTCGGTGCGTTCGGTGCGCACGAATTTGCGCCGCGCCGGGACGTTGAAGAACAGGTCGCGGACCTCCACCGTCGTGCCCACTGGGTGCGCCGCCGGTGCGGCCTCGCGAAAGACGTCGGAGCCGTCCCCGGTCAGGCGCCAGCCATTGCGCTCGCCGTCGACCATGGAGGTCAGCGAGAGCCTGGATACGGAGGCAATGGACGGCAGGGCCTCGCCGCGGAACCCCAGGGTGTGCAGGGCCTCGAGGTCGTCCATGCAGGCGATCTTGCTGGTGGCGTGGCGCGACAGGGCCAGCGGCATCTCGTCGCGATAGACCCCGCTGCCGTTGTCGCTGATCTGGATCAGCCGGACACCACCCTGCTCCAGGCGCACGTCCACTCGCGTCGCGCCGGCGTCCAGGGCGTTCTCGAGCAGTTCCTTGACCACCGAGGCCGGGCGCTCGATCACCTCGCCGGCCGCGATCTGGTTGATCAGTTGTTCGGAGAGCTTTGCGATCGCCACGGGCGACACCTGGGGACAGAAAACCGGGTGCCTAGCCTAACCGGGGCGGCGCCGGAGTGCCTAGCCGGCGACTGGCCGATACCCGCAAGACGTGACAGGTTGCCCGGGGAGGGGCTTACGAGTCGCGCGGGATCTGCAGGATCTGCCCGGCGTAGATGCGGTCGTCGCGCACGTTGTTGGCCGATCGCAGATCCGCCAGCGACAGGCTGTAGCGATCCGCGATCCCGGAGAGGGTCTCGCCCGGGCGGATGATGTGCTGGTCCGGCTGGCCGTCGGCGATCAGGGTGCCCGGGCGGGCATGGGTGGAGAAGTACGAACGCAGGCCGGTCAGCAGGGCATCCGCCAGCGAGTTCTGGAAGCTGGCGCTGCGCAGCTTGCGCTCCTCGGAGGGGTTGGAGATGAATGCCGCCTCGACCAGGATCGACGGCACATCCGGCGAGCGCAGCACCGCGAAGTTGGCGCGTTCCACTTCCGGCTTGCGCACCTTGCCCACGCGGTGCAGCTCCGCAATCATCCGCTCGGCCAGGGTGTTGCTGGCCTCCAGGCTGCCGCTCTGGGCCAGGTCCAGCAGGACATTGGCCAGGGAATCGTCCTTGCCGTTGATCGGCACGCCGCCCAGGCTCAGGTCCGCCTGGTTCTCGCGCTGGGCGAGGAAGCGCGCCGCCTCGCTGGAGGCCCCGCGCTCGGACAGCATGTACACCGAGGAACCCTGCACGCTGCGATTGGCGATGGCATCGGCGTGGATGGAGACGAAGACGTCCGCGTCTGCCTTGCGCGCCCGCTCGATGCGTTCGCGCAGGGGCAGGAAGTAGTCACCGCTGCGGATCATCACCGCCTGCATGCCGCGCTCGTTGTCCACGCGCTCGGCCAGGCGCTTGGAGATCTGCAGCACCACATCCTTCTCACGGGTGCCGGCCGGGCCGATCGCGCCCGGGTCGTGCCCGCCATGGCCGGCGTCGATCGCCACCACGACATCGCGCAGGTTCTCCTGTGAGCGCCCGCGGCGGGAGGACCCGTTGTTCTCGGCCGCACGCGGGGCCGCGGGGGCATCCCCGGCCGTCAGGTCCAGCACCAGGCGGTGCGGGGCCCCCTGCGCCGGCATCAGCACGAAGCTGCGCGGCTCCACCGGCTTGCGCAGGTCGAAGACCACGCGCAGGTCGGAGCCGTTGCGCGCGGCATGGCGTACCGCCTTGATCGCCGAGCGCGGGTTGTCGCTGACCGCCAGATCCTCCACCGCCCGCGCGTTTTCGAGGTCCACCACCAGGCGGTCGGGGGACTGCAGGCGGAACATGGAGTACTCGGCCTCGCCATCCATGTCGAACACCAGGCGCGTGGTGTCGCCATCCACCGACATGCGGACCCGCTGCACGCCGGTACGGGCCAGGGCGGGCAACGGCATCCCGACCAGCCCCAGGGCAGTCATGGCGCGCAGCAGCTGGCGGCGGCGCAGATCCGGCAATGTTGGTTGGCCCACGGCGATTCCCTTTGTAATCAGGGGTTCTGACTACATTGTGGACGCTTTTTCTGGAAAAGCAATAGCGATTTTCGTTCTTTATGAGCGAGATATCGCTCGTTTTGCGCGTGGAGGGCCAACTCTGGAGCCCGCTCCCCCTGGGTGCGATCTCTCAACAGGCGGTTTACGAGGCAACGCCCTGGTCGCGCAGGGCCTGGCGATAGGCCTCGGCGAGCGGGCCCTCCAGGCGGAGTTCGCGCCCTTCCTCCCCGGCCGCGCGGTGCGCCAGACGCACGACCAGATCCGGCGCCGGCAGCCAGCCGGCACCGCGTTCCGGCCACTCGACCAGCCACAGGCCCTCGCCCCCGAAGGCCTCGCGCACGCCCAGGTATTCCAGTTCCTCGGGGTCGCCCAGGCGGTAGAGATCGAAGTGCAGGACCTCGCGATCCGCCAGCCGGTACGGCTCCACCAGGGTGTAGGTAGGGCTGCGCACAGCACCCGCGTGCCCCAGCCGGTGCAGCAGTCCGCGTACCCAGGTGGTCTTGCCCGCGCCAAGATCCCCCTCGAGAAACACGATGTTCGGTTGATCCAGCGCCGCCAGGGCCGCCCCGGCCGCCTCGGTGGCCTCCAGGTGCGGCAGTACCAGCGGGTCGGATGCCGCGCTCATTGCCCACCCCCGGCGGCGGCCGGCAGGGCATCGGCCAGGTCCCCGGCCAGCATGCCGCGGGCCCCGCCCAGACGATCGCGCGCCACCCGGGCGGCGGCACAGTGCCAGGCCGCCCCGGTCTCGGCCGCGCCGCGCGCATCCGCGCCCTGCGCCCGCAGCGCCGCGATGATACCGGTCAGGACATCGCCGCTACCGGCGGTGGCCATGCCCGGATGCCCCCCGGTCACGCAGGCCAGCGGCCCGGCATCCGACGCGGCCGCCACCAGCGTGCCGGCCCCTTTCAGCAGCACCACGCCGCCCAGGCGTTCGGCCAGGGCCCGGACCTGCCCCGGCCGATCGGCCTCGATCGCCGCGCGGTCCGCCCCCTGCAGGCGGGCCGCCTCGCCCGGGTGCGGCGTCAGCACCCAGTCCGCGGCCCGACGCGGCGCCTCGGCCAGGAGGTTCAGGGCATCGGCATCCACCACCCGGGGCATCTCGGCATCGGCCACGGCCAGCCACAGGCCCCGGCCCCAGGCGTCCAGCCCCAGCCCCGGACCCACGGCGACCACATCGACCCGGCGCATCAGCGCCTGCAGTTCGCCCGCATCGCGGACGCCCTGCACCATCAGTTCGGGGCGCTCCAGATTGGCCCAGGCCGCGTGTTCCGGGTGAGTGGCCAGGGTCACTCGCCCGGCGCCGGCGCGCAATGCCGCGGTCGCGGTCAGCCGGGCCGCGCCGGAATACCCCGGCGCGCCGCCCACGACCAGCACATGCCCGCAATCCCCCTTGTGCGCCCCCGGGCGTCGGGGTGGCAGCCCCCGGGACCAGTCCGAGGGGCCGACACGGCGCGCCACCGGGGCCACGCCGTCGAAGATCGCAGGGGGCAGGTCCAGCGGCGCGACCTCCACGGCGCCGACCACGTCCACCGCGGGGCCCGTATGCAGCCCCAGCTTGTCCGCGATCATGGTGAGGGTGCGCTCGGCCCGCACCGCGCGTCCCAGCACCCGGCCGCTGTCGATGTCCACGCCCGAGGGCGCATCGGCCGCCAGGATCGGGGCGCCGTTCGTGTTCAGCCGCTCGATCAGTTCGCCGTAGGCATCCGTCAGCGGGCGCTCCAGGCCGATCCCGAACAGGCAGTCCACCCAGACCTCCGCGGCCGCCGGGTCGAACGATTCCAGCGTGTGGACTTCGCCCCCACCATCACGCCAGCGGGCGTGGGCACGGCGGCCATCGGAATCGGGGCGGGCCCGCGACGGCCCGCCATGGACCCGGACCTGCAGCCCCGCCTCGGCCGCCAGCCGGGCCAGGACGTAGCCATCGCCCCCGTTGTTGCCGGGCCCGCAGACAATGCCGATACGACGGGCCTGCGGCCAGTGACGGCGCAGGGTGTCCAGCAGGGCCTGGCCGGCCCGCTCCATCAGCTCGCCCGGCGCCACCCCCGGCTGGGCCAAACCGGCGGCATCCAGGGCGCGCATGCCCGCGTTGTCGAACAGTGCGCTGGTCAATGCTTGTGGGTCGGGTTCATGATTCACGCCATTACCTCCGTCGCGGAAGCCAAATCGTGCCTCAGCGCCTCGATCCACGCCAATGCACCGAACTGGCCGAACGTATCCGTACGTGGGGCGGCGAGTTGGGCTTTCAGGCCGTGCGCATCGCCCCCGCCGAGGTCCCCGCGGAGGATCGCCGGCACCTGGATAAATGGCTCGCGCAGGGTTCGCACGGCGAGATGGGCTGGATGGCCGAGCGGGCGGCCCTGCGCCACGCCCCGGATGCCCTGGTCCCGGGCGTACAGCGCATCATCAGTGTCCGCATGGACTACTTCCCGCCGGCCAGCCGGCGTCCGGCCATCCAGCTGGCCGGGCAGGACCGCGCATATATCTCCCGCTACGCCCTGGGACGCGACTATCACAAGCTGCTGCGCAAGCGCCTGACCACTCTCGCACACCGCATCGAGGCCGAGGTGGGCCCGTTTGGCTATCGCGCCTTCACCGACAGTGCCCCGATCCTCGAGAAGGCCCTGGCCGCCCGGGCCGGGCTCGGCTGGATCGGCAAGAACACCAATCTGCTCGCGCGCGAGAGCGGTTCCTGGTTCTTTCTCGGGGAGCTGTTCACCGACCTGCCGCTGCCGGTGGACGAGCCGGCGGGCGAGCACTGCGGCCAGTGCACCGCCTGCCTGGAGGTCTGTCCCACGCAGGCCTTCCGCGGCCCGTATGACCTGGACGCCCGGCGCTGCATCTCCTACCTGACCATCGAGCTGAAGGGTTCCATCCCCGAGGATCTGCGCCCGCTGATCGGCAACCGCATCTACGGCTGCGACGACTGCCAGCTGGTCTGTCCGTGGAACCGCTTTGCCGAGGTCTCGGCGGAACCCGACTTCATCGCCCGCCACGGTCTCGACAGCGCCAGCCTGGTCGAGCTGTTCGCTTGGGACGAGGCGACCTTTCTCGCCCGCACCGAGGGCATGGCGATCCGCCGCATCGGCCATCCGCAGTGGCTGCGCAATCTCGCGGTGGCCCTGGGCAACGGCCCGGCAACCCCGGAGGCGGAGGCCGCCCTCGCCGCCCGTGCGGACCACCCGTCGGAACTCGTGCGCGAACACGTGGCCTGGGCCCGGGAACAGCTGCGCGCGCGCCGCGGCGCGGTGCCCCCGTCGCCGGAGACCCTGTCCCGGCTGACCCGCGCACCCCGGTAGCCGAGTACTCCGGTAGTCCGCTCGGCGCAGGTTGCCAGCATCGGCGCGACCGGCGACACTCGGGGGCCAAACGCAGCGTCCCCCCGGGCCCCGCCCACCACGAAAGGCTCCGTTCCTCGCCATGCCCGACCACCCGGACACCACGCGCTACCAGCGGATCTTCGAACAGGCGCCCGAGGCCCATCTGGTCCTGGACCGGCGCGGCGGGATCGTCGCGGGCAACCAGGCCGCCTGCGAGCTGCTGGGCTACACCCGGGCCGAACTGACCGGCGGCGTGCACATCACCGACCTGGACCTGCAGGCCACCCAGGACGATGTGGACGCCGCCCATTCGGACCCGGACAACCGCCTTCCCGCCCACTTCGAGAGCCACTACCGGCGGCGCGACGGCAGCGAATTCCCGGCCGAGGTCCACATCAATGCGATCCGCACCGACGGCGAGATCGAGGTCTTCACGACCTTCCGCGACATCACCCGTGAACGTCAGTCGGAACAGAACCTCCGGCGCCTCGAGACCCAGCTCGGGGCCACCGTGCGGCATGCCCCGCTGATCCTGTTCGCGCTGGACGCCGACGGCCGATTCACCCTCTCGGAGGGGGCCGGCCTGCACGCCCTGGGCCTGAGCCCCGGCGAGGTCGTCGGTCGCGACTTCCGCGAGGTCTATGCCGATCACCCCGACACCCTCGCGGCCGCCGAGCGGGCCCTGGCGGGCGAGGCCTTCCAGTTCGAGGACTCGGTCAACGGGACCCACCTGAGCGTTTCCTGGATCCCGCTGAAAGACAGCGACGGCGTACTCGGCGTCGCCTGGGACATCACCTCGCTGCGCGCCGCCGAGGCGGCTACCGGGGCCGAGCGCGACCGCCTGCTGACCACCCTGCAGTCAATCAGCGACGGCGTCATCACCACCGATACCGCCGGACGCCTGACCTACCTCAATCCCGCGGCCCAGGTCCTTCTGGGGGTCGACGCGACCGCCGCCCAGGGCCAGCGCGTGGACGAACTCCTGGATCTCGAGGACACCCGCACCGGGGCGAGCGTGCACCACCCGGTGGAACAGTGCCTGAAGCTCGGCGCGAGTACGGAGTCGCCCGAGCGCATCCTGCACCGGGCCGACGGCGCGATCCGCGTGGTGCGCATGCTGGCGTCTCCCTTGCAGCGACCGGACCGGGCCTCCCAGGGCGTCGTGATCGTGCTCCACGACCACACCGAACTGTGGCAGATGACCCAGCAGCTCAATCACCAGGCGAGCCACGACGACCTGACCGGCCTGTGCAACCGGCGCGAATTCGAGCGACGTCTGGAGGAGGCCCTGCGCACCCTGCAGGGGGACCAGACCCCGCACGTGGTGTTCTACATGGACCTCGACCAGTTCAAGATCATCAACGACACCTGCGGGCACCAGGCCGGCGACGAGCTCCTGCGCGAGCTGTCCGAACGCCTGCTGCACCTGATCCGCGAGAACGACACCCTGGCCCGCCTCGGCGGCGACGAGTTTGGCCTGCTGCTGTGTCACTGTCCGCTGGAGCGCGCGGAGGCGATCGCCCAGCGAATACTGGAGACCGTCCAGGCCCTGCGCTTCCAGTGGGAGGGCCGGCGCTTCGATGTCGGGGTCAGCATCGGCCTGGTCCCGGTCGGCGGCCCGGAACAGACCCTGCCCGAGGTCCTCAGCCAGGCGGATTCCGCCTGCTATGCCGCCAAGGAGAATGGCCGCAACCGGATCTACGTCTGGCAGCCCACCGACCAGGCCCTACGCCGGCGGCGCGGGGAGATGGAATGGGTTGGCCGCATCCGCGCGGCGCTGGACGAAGGGCGCTTCGAGTTGTTCGGCCAGGCGGTGCATCCGCTGGGGCCCACCGATCCGGACCTGGCCCATGTCGAGGTGCTGATGCGCCTGCGCGACGAGGAGGACCGGTTGATCCCGCCGGGCACCTTCATCCCCGCCGCCGAGCGCTATCACCTGATGCCGGACATCGACCGCCACGTAATCGACAGCGCCTTCGCGATGCTGTCGCGGCATCGCGCGGCGCACGCTGACGGCCCCCGCTGCGACCCGACCGTCGCGATCAACCTCTCGGGCCAGTCGCTGGCCCAGGAGAGCATGCTCGAGTTCGTCGCGGAGCGCCTGCAGCACTACGCGATCCCGCCACAGTGCATCATCTTCGAGATCACCGAGACCGCGGCGATCAGCCACCACGAGCGGGCCCAGAGCCTGATCCGCACCCTGCGCTACATGGGCTGCCGCTTCTCCCTGGACGACTTCGGCAGCGGGCTGTCGTCCTTCGGCTACCTGAAAAACCTGCCGGTGGACTTCATCAAGATCGACGGCAGCTTCGTGCGCGACATCGCCCACAACGCGGTGGACTCGGCCATGGTCACGGCCATCCACCGTGTCGGCCACGTCCTCGGCCTGCGCACCATCGCCGAATGCGTGGAGTCCGAGGCCACCATGGAACGCCTGCGCGAGATCGGCCTGGACTTCGTGCAGGGCTTCTACCTGTCGCAACCCACGCCCCTGGAGCAGCACCTGGAACCCGCGGACAACGCCAGCCACTGACCCCTTATTTCTGAGTGTTTTCCTTGGTTTTTGCCGGCGCTTTCGCGGCCGCGGCCGCGACTTGCTAGCGTATCGACAAACCAGAAACGGAAAGCCACGCACCCATGCCGTACTCGGAAGAACGCATTACCTCCACGCACCGCTGGTCGGACAAGACCTTCAGCTTCACCACCACGCGACCGGAGGGGCTGGAGTTCAAGAACGGGCAGTTCGTGACCCTGGGCCTGCGCCCCGAGGGCAAGTTGATCCCGCGTGCCTACTCGATCGTCTCCGAGCCCGAGGCCGAGGAACTGGAGTTCCTGAGCATCCATGTGCCGGATGGCGCGCTGACCAGTCGCCTGGCCGAGGCCGGCCCGGGCGACTCGATCTGGATCAACACCAAGGTCACCGGCTCGCTCACCTTCGACTACGTGCAGCCGGGCCGCACCCTGTACATGCTGGCCACCGGCACCGGTCTGGCCCCGTTCATCTCGCTGATCCGCAGCCCGGAGCTGTTCGAACACTTCGAGAACGCGGTGCTGGTGCACAGCGTGCGCACGGTGGAAGAACTGGCCTACCGCCAGGAGATCGAGTCGCGCATCAGCGACCGCCTGCGCTACGTGCCCACCGTGACCCGCGAAAACCACGACTTCGCCTGCCCGATCGCGCAGCAGCCGTACGACAACAACCAGCGCGGGGCCGACATGTTCCGCTCCGGCGAACTGAGCCGTATCCTCGACCTGCCCCCGGCCGATCCGGAGCAGGACCGCGTGATGCTGTGCGGCAACCCGGCCATGAACCGCGAGATGAGCGAATGGCTCACCGAGCACGGCTGGACCCAGACCAACTACAAGGGCGTCGGGACCTTCACCGTCGAGCAGGCCTTCGTGACCACCATGTCCGACTCGGACGACTGAGTCCGCGACGGGCGGCGCTCAGGCCCCCGCCAGCAGGATCCAGCGCGCCTCGTTTATCCGCTGCAGGGTTGCCGTGTCGCCCCCGCGATCCGGGTGGTGGCGCTGCGCCATGCGGCGGTACTGATGGCGGACCGTGTCGGCGTCCACGGGGTCGGCCAGCTCCAGCACCGCCAGCGCCTGGTCGCGCCGCTCATCCCGCCCCATGCGGGCCCAGAACTCGCCCAGAAGCGCCTCCACCGCGGCCGCATCCATCCGCTCCAGCTGGGTCAGGTCCAGATAGTAGGCACGCAGCGGATCGTGTGGCGCCGGCAGGCCCGCCGCCCCCGGTCGTGACCCGCCCTCCGCCGGTTCGATCCCGATATCCAGACAGTGGATGCGCACCCACTCGCCTTGCGGCAGCAGCCCGTCGCGCAGCCGGTACAGGCAGTGAAACAGCAGGAAGTGAGTCTGGAACAGGCTCAACGGTTCGCGCAGCCGCGCGGCGGCAAAAGGTGCCACCCCCGCGTCGCGCAACTGCGCGATCAGGGCGTGCTCGGTCAACCCGGATGGCCGCGCCCGCAGGCACTCCAGTACCGGTTCCAGCAGCGCCGCCGCCACCGGCGCCCCGGTCGTCTCATCCGCCTCGATCATGCGCCCGGAAACTCGCCGTCGACATACACCCAGCGCCCATCCTCGCGGCGAAAGTGGCTGCGTTCGTGCAGGCGCACCCCCTGGCCACGCACCCGCGAGCGGGCAACGAACTCGACCCAGCCCTCCCGGTCCTCCGGCCCCCCGGCCCCGGTCGCGCGGATCGTCAGCCCCAGCCAGCGCTGGTCCGGCTCCAGCATCAGGGATTCCGGTCGCGTCTCCGGGGCCCAGGTGGCCAGAAGATAGTCCTCGCGCCCCTCCACGAAGGCGGCATAGCGCGAACGCATCAGCGCCTCCGCCGTTGGGGCCGCGGCCGCACCGTCCAGAAACGCCCCGCAGCAGGCCGGCCGGTCCCGCCCGGACCCACAGGCGCATGTACCCCCCTTCCTGCGGCTGGCCTTGCCCAAGCGATACCCCCCTCATCGAAGTCCCCGCCAGCATGCCCGAGCCATCGCCCGGGGTCGAACCCTCACATTGGGGCTGGTCTTTCACCTGTGGAAACGTTAGGTTGCGAAAGCACCCAAGGGAACGCTGATTCATGGCCAACATCCTGATCATGGGCTGCGGCGATCTCGGCTGCGGCGTCGGAGAACAGCTCGCCGCGGCCGGCCACACCGTCTGGGGCCTGCGCCGCCAGCCGGAGCGCATACCGGAGCCGATCCAGCCGCTGGCCGGCGACTTCGCCCGCGCGGACGCGCTGCCGCCGCTGCCCCCGGCGCTGGACACCGTCTATTTCATCGCCACCCCGGGCGAGTTCACCGAGGCCGCGTACCGCCGCGCCTATGTCGACGGCCTGCGGAACACCCTGGCCGCGTTGGAACAGGCCCAGCAGCACCCGCGCCGCATCGTGTTCGTCTCCAGCACCTCGGTCTTTGGCGCCGACGACGGGCGCTGGGTGGACGAGACCAGCCCGGCCGAGCCCACCCGCTTCTCCGGGCGCTGCCTGCTGGAGGCCGAGCAATTGCTGGCCGACAGTCCGTTGGCCGGTGTGGTCGTGCGCTTTGGCGGCATCTACGGGCCGGGGCGCGAATATCACCTGCGCAAAGTGCGCGAGGGCATTCGCGGCCAGCACGAGGCGCCGGTCTGGACCAACCGCATCCACCGCGACGACTGCGTGGGGCTGCTGACCCACCTCTTCCACCTGGACGACCCCGAGCCGCTTTATCTGGGGGTCGATGACGAGCCGGCGTTGCGCCACGAGCTGCTCGGCTGGCTGGCGCAGGAGATGGAGCTCGATCCGCCGGGGACGCCGCCGATGCCGGCCGGCGAGGTCTGCGGCAAGCGCTGCCGCAACGAGCAGCTGCATGCCAGCGGGTATCGCCTGCGCTATCCCGACTACCGCACCGGCTATCGCGCCCTGCTCGACCAGATCGCCACCACCTGACCCAAGCCCTCACGCCTTGCAGGCTGAGCCCCGTCGGCCCTTGATGTTTCGTGCTTCGTCTGGCCGCCTGCCCTGTTGTGGCTAGGCCTGGTTCGTCCTCCGGTGTTTACGTGCCTTCGGTCCGCATACTGCCGTGCGCTGACTCGCCAGCGCGCCGCGAGGTACTTCTTTGCTCGTGCAAAGAAGTACCCAAGAAACACGCCCGACTGCCGCGACCCCGGCCCGCTTCGCGGGCCGGGGTTTCCCTCGCTCCGAGGGTTTTCGCGGGCGGCGCTGAACTCGCTACGCCTTCGGCTTCGCTCAGACATCCAGCGCCTCTGATCCCGCGAAAACCCTCTCCACTCGGCGCGACGACAACGGGGAGGCAGGTCAAAACAACGGCGGTCCCGACGGTCTAGCCAGTGGATAAAGGCTGGGTCTTCGCACATCTTGGGCACGCTCGGCCTTCGGCCATAGCGTGCCGCGCCCGCATGCGGGCGCCGGGGGGCTGTCGGACGGCTAGGCCGTTGTTGTGTCGTGGGGTCGGAGTGCCTTCTGTCTTGACCTTCCTCCCCCGTCTGGAGCCCCTCGCGGAGGGCGTGATGGGCCGGCCCGTTTTCCATAAATTCGGGGCGCTGGATGTCTGAGCGAAGCCGAAGGCGCAGCGAGTTCAGCGCCGCCGGCCCGAGGGCCCTGGAGCAAGGTTCCCAGGCGGAATCCGGGTGCCCTTCTTTGGGTACTTTCTTCGGCAAGCAAGAAAGCCAGTTGTTGATCAAAAACGGGCGCGGCGCGCTGGCGAGTCAGCGCACGGCAGTACGTGGACCGAAGGCACGTAAACACCGGAGGACGAACCAGGCCTAGCCACAACAGGGCAGGCGGCCAGACATAAGCAACGTAAACACGATAGCGGACAGCGGGCGATGAGCGCGCCGCGCCGTTATAATGCGCGGCTTTCCCCACATTCCGACCCGAGCGCGCCCGCGATCATGGACAAAAGCTTCGACCCCAAGAGCATCGAGCAGACCCAGTACGAACGCTGGGAGGCCGCGAACATCTTCGCGCCGCCGGAGTCGGGCGAGGCCAACTACTGCATCCTGCTGCCGCCGCCGAACGTGACCGGCACGCTGCACATGGGGCATGCCTTCCAGCACACCCTGATGGATACCCTGATCCGCTACCGGCGCATGCACGGCGACCGCACCCTGTGGCAGGGCGGTACCGACCATGCCGGGATCGCCACGCAGATGGTGGTCGAGCGTCAGCTCGCCGCCGACGGCAAGGGCCGCCACGACCTCGGGCGCGAGAAGTTCCTCGAGGCGGTCTGGGACTGGAAGGGCCAGTCCGGCGGTACCATCACCCGCCAGATGCGTCGCCTGGGTGATTCGGTGGACTGGTCGCGCGAGCGTTTCACCATGGACGACGGACTGTCCCACGCGGTGCGCGAGGTCTTCGTGCGCCTGCATGACGAGGGCCTGATCTATCGCGGCAAGCGCCTGGTCAACTGGGACCCGGTGCTGCACACCGCGCTGTCCGACCTGGAGGTGCTGTCGGAGGAGGAAAACGGCCACCTGTGGCACTTCCGCTATCCGCTGGCCGACGGCTCGGGCCACCTGACGGTTGCGACCACCCGCCCCGAGACCATGCTGGGCGATACCGCCGTCGCGGTGCACCCGGAGGACGAGCGCTACCGGCACCTGATCGGCAAGACGATCCGGCTGCCGCTGGTCGGGCGCGAGATCCCGATCATCGCCGACGACTATGTCGAGGCCGAGTTCGGCTCCGGCTGCGTAAAGATCACCCCGGCGCACGACTTCAACGACTACGCGATGGGCCAGCGCCACGACCTGCCGGTGATCAATATCCTGACCATCGACGCCTGCCTGAACGACAACGTGCCCGAGGCCTACCAGGGCCTGGACCGCTATGAGGCTCGCAAGCGGGTGGTCGCGGATCTCGAAGCCGAAGGCCTGCTGGAGAAGATCGACGACCACAAGCTGATGGTCCCGCGCGGCGACCGTTCCGGCACCGTGGTCGAGCCCTACCTGACCGACCAGTGGTACGTGAAGGCCGGCCCGCTGGCCGAACCGGCGATCAAGGCGGTGGAGGACGGCCGCATCCGCTTCGTGCCGGAGAACTGGTCGAAGACCTACTTCGAGTGGATGCGCAACATCGAGGACTGGTGCATCTCGCGCCAGATCTGGTGGGGCCACCGCATCCCGGCCTGGTACGACGGCGATGGCAACGTGTACGTCGGGCGTTCCGAGGACGAGGTGCGCCAGAAGCACGGCCTGGGCGCCGAGGTGGCGCTGGAACAGGACGAGGACGTGCTGGACACCTGGTTCAGCTCGGCGCTGTGGCCGTTCTCCACCCTCGGCTGGCCGCAGCAGACGCCAGAGCTCAGGGACTTCTACCCGACCAGCGTGCTGGTCACCGGCTTCGACATCATCTTCTTCTGGGTCGCCCGCATGATCATGATGGGCGAGCACTTCATGGGCGACGTGCCGTTTCGCGAGGTCTACGTCACCGGCCTGATCCGCGACTCGGAGGGCCAGAAGATGTCCAAGTCCAAGGGCAACGTGATCGACCCGATTGACCTGATCGACGGCATCAGCGCCGACGAGCTGGTGGCCAAGCGCACCCAGGGCCTGATGCAGCCGCAGATGGCGAAGAAGATCGAGAAGACCACGCGCAAGGCCTTCCCCGACGGCTTCCCCGCGTTCGGAACCGATGCCCTGCGCTTCACCCTCGCGGCGCTGGCCACCACCGGGCGCGACATCAAGTTCGATCTCGGCCGCATCGAGGGCTACCGCAACTTCTGCAACAAGCTGTGGAACGCCTCGCGCTTCGTGCTGATGAACGTCGAGGGGCAGGACTGCTCGGCGGCCACCGACACGGCCGAACACCGCACCCTGGCCGATCGCTGGATCCTCGACCGCCTGGCCGCCACCGCAGCGACCGCCACGCAGCAGCTCGACGCCTACCGCTTCGACCTCGCCGCGCAGACGCTCTACGAGTTCACCTGGCACGACTACTGCGACTGGTACCTGGAGCTGACCAAGCCGGTCCTGAACGACGTGGCCACGCCGGAGGCGGTCAAGCGCGCCACGCGCAATACGCTGGTCACCGTGCTCGAGGCCCTGCTGCGCCTGCTGCACCCGGTGATGCCGTTCATCACCGAGGCGATCTGGACTAGTGTGAAGCCACACGCCGGGATCGGCGACGACGTCGAGTTCCTGGTGCAGTGCCGCTGGCCGGCGCAGGACGGCTTCCCGCGTGATGCCACCGCCACCGCCGAGCTCGACTGGGTCAAGGACTTCATCACCGGGCTGCGCCGCATCCGTGCGGAAATGGACATCGCCCCGGGCAAGCCGCTGCCGGTACTGGTGAAGAACTGGACCGACGCCGACCAGGAACGCTACACCCGCCACCGCGGCCTTCTGGAATTCCTGGCCAAGCCGGAAAGCGTCACCTGGCTGGACGCCGCCGACGAGGCGCCGGAATCGGCGATGGCCCTGGTCGACGACATGCAGCTGCTGATTCCGCTGGCCGGCCTGATCGACAAGGACGCCGAGCTGGCCCGCCTGGACAAGGAGATCGGCAAGCTCGACAAGAACCTCGAGCAGAGCGAAAAGCGCCTTGCCAACGCAAGCTTCGTCGACCGCGCCCCGGCCGACGTGGTGCAAAAGGAACGCGACCGCGTCGCCGAGATGCACGCCACCCGCGACCAGCTCGCCGCCCAGCGCGAACGCATCCGCGCGATGTGAGGGCCTGTATTCACCACGAAGACACGAAGAAGGTCAAGGGCGAAGGGCGTTTAACAGGAAGTCGGGAAGACCGGAAGAACGAACAGGGACTAAAGGCGCTGTCCAGATGCCACCGCCTTGGGCGCAGCCCGCTGCACAGCTAGGCCAACCACCGTAAACCCTTCCCGTCTTCCCATCTTCCTGTAGATGTTTTTCCGGTTTTCTTCGTGCCTTCGTGGGCTTCGTGGTGAACAACTCAGGTGATGCGTTCGAGCATGCCACGGTGGCGGATGAGGCGGGCAAAGCCGCGGCCCACATGGTACCAGTGCAGCATCCAGGCCTCCCGTGCCAGCCGGGCCGCGGACACCCGCGAGCCCAGCTCGGCCGGACAGGGACAGACGCGCAACCCCATGCCACGCGCCATCGCCGCCGACCGGGCGAGATGGAAGCGGCTGGTAATCAGCACCAGCGGCGCGTCGTCATGCGGCTCCCGCGCCAGCAGGTCACGCGCGTTGCGCAGGTTCTCCAGGGTGTGCCGGGAGGCATCCTCCGTCTGGATACGCTCGGCCGCAATGCCGTGGCGGCGCAGAAATGCGGCGCCCGCGGCGGCCTCGGTCGGGCCCTGCGGGGACGTCTGCCCGCCCAGCACGAGGATCCGGGCCTCGGGGTTGCGCCGCGCCAGCCGCACCGCGCGCAACAGGCGCAGACGGTACCCCGGACCTGGCGCCCCGGCCTCCAGTTGCTGCCCCAGCACGAGGATGCACCGGCCCCTTCCGGGACAGCGCAGCTGACGTGACCAGCGCAGGGCATGGGTCCACAGCAGCAGCCAGGACAGTCCGCCGGTTGCCAGGATGATCAGGTTCGACAGCGCGAAGGTCGCCAGGCCATCCGCGCCGATGCGCCCCAGTCCGACCCGTGCCGCACCCACGCGAGTCCGCTCAGGCCTCGTCTTCGGGGGTCGTGCCGCCGGTGAAACGCAGCCGCGCGTTGCGCCGGCGCCGCGCCCAGAAGTGCAGGGCCCGCGGCAGATTCAGCGCCATCTGGGTGTAGTACACGGCCTTGAAAGCGCGCAGCGACCACTGCACGCGGGTGTTGCGGTAGACATCGCCGGCCAGCAGGGAGATCACCGCCTGCTCCATGCCCAGGGTGTTGCGCGGCCCCATGAACAGCTTGCGCATCACCGGGCTGTTGAAGCGGTAGATCAGCCAGGAGAAGCGGCGCACGCCCCGGCGAACGTCGCGCTCGAACGCCCGCAGGTAGCGCCCGGCGCGCGCCGGACGCGCGAGGCAGCGGTCCACCGCGTCCGCGGCGCGAAATCCCCCCGACATCGCGATATAGACCCCGCTGGAGAACACCGGGTCGACAAAGGTAAAGGCATCGCCCACCAGCAGGTAGCCCGGCCCGTGGGCCTGACGCGAGCGGTAGGAGAAATTGCCGGTGGCATTCACCGGACCGGCCAGTTCCGCGCCCTGCATGCGCTCGAACGCCGGGGGACACAGCTTCAGCGTCTCCCACAGGAACGCCTCCGGCTTGGTCCTGCGCGTCTTCAGGTATTCCGGAAAGCACACCGCGCCCACGCTCATCGCACCGTCACGCAGCGGGATCATCCAGATCCAGCCATGCTGGAACCAGTAGATACTGATGTTGCCGGCATCCCGCCCGGGACGCCGCGGCACATTATTGAAGTGGCCGAAGATGGCCGCGCTGTTGTGCTCCGCGTTGCGCGTCTTCAGATCGAGGCGGCGCGCCAGGAAGGTATCGCGCCCGGAGGCATCGACCACGAAGTCGGCCTCGAACTCCAGCGTGTTCCCGGCCGCGTCGCGCGCGGTCACCTGCTGGGTCCCGCCGTTCGCCGGGTCGGCCAGGGCCACATCCGAGACCGTCACCTCCTCCAGCACCCGGACCCCCAGGCGCGCGCTGTTCTCCAACAGCAGGTGATCGAACTCCGAACGCCGCACCTCGTAAGCCGAAGCGGGGGTATCGTCGTTCAGGGCACGTTCGAAGTAGTAGGTGCGCGGCGCATCGGGCGCCTCGGGGATGGTGAACTCGGCCCCATGCTTGGGGATGCCGAGGGTCGCGACCGCGTCGGCAATCCCCAGCTCCTCGAACAGCGGCATGTTCATCGGCAGCAGGGATTCGCCGATGTGGAAACGCGGATGCCGGGCCTTCTCCAGCAGCACCACGTCGCGACCCTTCTGCGCCAGCCGGGAGGCAACGGTGGAACCGGCCGGACCGCCGCCAATGACCAGTACCTGACAGCGACCGTCCGTTCCCGCGTTCTCTACCGCTTGTTTCAAATGCTGTCTCCACTGGCCATCCGGGCGCCCAAAACGGCGACCCGAACCGGTCGCGAGGGTACCACGACCCCCAAGGTGTGGGTATCATCGGCGCCCAGCAGGGTGACCGCCACGCGAAGTGGAAGTTCGCGGGCGGTCACAAAACCGCACATCACGACACCCCGGGGGAACACGTGGCATCGCAAACAGCGTTCGAACAGGAAGTCGCCCAACTGATCGTCGACAGTCTCAATCTGGAGGACGTGACGGCGGGGGAGATCGAGCCGGAAGACGCCCTGTTCCGCGACGGGCTGGGTCTGGACTCCATCGACGCCCTGGAACTGGCCCTGGCGATCTCGCGCGCCTACGGCGTCCAGATCCGTTCCGACGACGAGAACAACCGCCAGATCTTTGCATCCCTGCGCGCCCTGAGCGCCCACATCGAGGCGAACCGAGCCGCGTCGTGAACACCCCGCTCGCCGCCAGCGTGGCCCTGTGCTATCCGGTCGCGGTCGTGTTCGGCGTGGCCTTCGAGGTCCCCTTGCTGCCACTGGCGATCCTGGCCGTGCTAATCCTGGTGGCGAGCTGGGGGGCCCTGGGGCCCGCCGGGCGGGCCGCGCTGGTCCTGGCGCAGGCCGCCGCCGTCGCGCTGTTACTGACCCTTGGCGCCGGAACCTGGCTGCTGTACGCCATACCGGTCCTGATCATGGGGCTGCTGGCGTGGCTGTTCGCGCGCTCGCTGCGCCCCGGCTCCACGCCGCTGATCACCCGCTACGCCCTGGCCATGGGCGCCTCCGACACCCCCGCGGTGCATCGCTACACGCGCAATCTGACCATTGCCTGGGCGCTGCTGTGCGGTGTCCTCGCCCTGGTCTCCGCCTGGCTGGCATTGTTCGCCTCCGCAACGACCTGGGCGCTGTTCGCCAACGGAATTAACTACCTGCTGCTGGCCAGCCTGTTCCTGCTGGAGTACCCGCTGCGCCTCTGGCTGCTGCGCGACGAGCCGCGCAGCGGTTTCCTGGCCTACCTGATCGAGCTCGCGCGGGTCGATCACCACCGGATGCTGAGGCACCCGTGACGGACCCGACAACGGACATGCGGCCGCTGATTGCCGAAGCCCCGGAACCGCTGGCCCGGATCGGGGATCGCCGGGTCTCGCGCGCGGCGTTCCTCGCCGACGTGCAGGCGCTGGCCGCGCAACTGCCGCCGGCCTGCGCGGCCTTCAATCTGTGCCAGGACCGCTACCACTTCGCGGTCGCCTTTGCCGCGATCCTGCTGCGGGGTCAGACCAACCTGCTGCCGCCCAACCGCGGCCGCACGACCCTGGCCGAGATCGCCGGCCAGTATCCGGATGCCATCGCCCTGGTGGACGGCCCGGACGCCGAGATCGCCATCCCGGTCCTGCGCGTCGCCGCCCGCGGCGAGGCGGGCGAGGCCATGGGCCCCGTGCCCGCGATCCCTGGCGAGCAGACCGCCGTCCTGGCGTTCTCCTCCGGCAGTACTGGCACGCCCACGGCGCACGCCCGCAGCTGGACGGCCCTGCATGCGGTCACCGCCCAGGCCCTGGGGGCCCTCGACCTGGCGGGCCACCCCGGCCCCACCCTGGTCGGCACGGTACCGCCACAGCATATGTACGGCCTGGAATCGACCGTGCTGTATGCCCTGCTGGGGCACACCACGCTGCTGGCCGGGCGCCCGTTCTACCCCGAGGACGTGCGCACGGCGCTGGCCGACAGCGCCCCGGCGGTGCTGGTGACCACGCCCTTCCACCTGAAGGCCTGCCTGCGCGCCGGCCTCGAGTGGCCGTCACCGACCCGCATCCTCTGCGCCACTGCGCCGCTGTCCCCGGATACCGCCGCCCGGGCCGAGCGGGTCTTCGGCTGCCCCCTCGACGAGATCTACGGCTGCACCGAGGCGGGGGCCATCGCCACGCGCCGCACGACCCGCGAGTCCGCCTGGACGACCTATCCCGGGGTGGAGATCCATCCCGGAGACACCGGGCGCGCGTGGGTCCGGGGCCCGCAACACCCCGAGCCTGTGCCGCTTCCGGACCATATCGAGGTGCAGGACACGCGCCTTTTCCGCATGGAAGGCCGTCTCGCCGATCAACTGAATATCGCCGGCAAGCGCGCCTCGCTGGCCGATTTGAACCGGCGCCTGAATGCCATCCCCGGGGTGCTCGACGGCGTCTTCATCCCGCCGGATCCCGAATCGGACACGCACGGCGTCACCCGCCTGGCGGCCCTGGTGGTCGCCCCGAAACGCAGCGAAGCCGAAATCCAGGCGGCACTGGCCGACTGCATGGACCCGCTGTTCCTGCCGCGCCCACTGGTGCGGGTCGACCACCTGCCGCGCTCGGCCACCGGCAAGCTGCCGCGTCAGGTCCTGCTGGACCTGCTCGCCCACCACGGCCAGTGCGCCTGACGGCGCGCCGCCCCATGCAACCGCCGGCCGTCCAGTCCACCATCCGCCGCATCGGGGCCGAGCACCCGTCCCTGCCCGGGCATTTCCCCGGCCACCCGGTGGTCCCCGGCGTGGTAATCCTCGATCAGGTGGCAGCGGTCGCGCGGGCCCACGGTCTCGGACCGGTCGCGGCCCTCCCGCAGGTCAAGTTCCTCGCGCCGCTGACACCGGAGGCCGCGTTCCGCATCGAGATCGACCCGCCCGGTCGTGGCGGGCGACAGGGGTTTCGCGTCGTGGCCGCCGAGAGCGAGCCACCGGTCACCTTCTGTTCCGGCCAGCTGGTCACGCTCCACGACACCCCGGACCCATGAGCCGCGCCTGGTTCCAGCAGGCGGAACGGGGCTCGCCGCTGGCCCTGCGCATCATCCTGTGGGTGGCCCTCAATCTCGGGCGCCGGGCCAGCCGCGCGCTGCTGTACCCGATCACCGCGTATTTCCTGCTGTTCGCGCCGCAGTCGCGGCGGCACAGTCGCAATTACCTGCGCCGGGCGCTGCAGCGCGAGCCGCGGCTGGCGGACCTGGCGCGCCACCTGCACAGCTTCGCCGCGGTGATCCTCGACCGGGTCTTCCTGCTCGCCGGGCAGGATGCCTGCCTCGATATCCGGGTCCACAACCGCGAGACCTTCCTCGAACACGTGGACAGCGGCCGCGGCGCGATCCTGCTGGGCGCGCACCTCGGCAGCTTCGAGGCCCTGCGCGCCCTGGCGGTGGGCAAGTACGACTTCCCGGTGCGGGTCCTGATGTACAGCGACCACAACCAGAGCATCACCCAGGTCCTGGAGGCGCTGAATCCCGAGGTGGCCGCATCGGTAATACCGCTGGGCCGCACCGAGACCCTGATCCAGGCCCGCGAGTGCCTGGACCGCGGAGAGCTGATCGCCACTCTGGGCGACCGCGTCGCCGAGAGCGACAAGATGGTCGCCTGCGACTTCCTCGGCGACACCGCGCTGTTCCCCCAGGGGCCGTTGCTGCTGGCCGCGGTACTCAAGGTCCCGGTGATCCTGTGCTTCGGGCTCTATCGCGGCGGCAACCGCTACGATATCGTCTTCGAACCCTTCGCCGAGACCCTCGACGCCCCGCGCGGGCAGCGTGACGAGATCCTGGCCCAGTGGGTACAGCGCTATGCCGACCGCCTCGCGGCGCGGGTACGCGAAGCCCCCTACAACTGGTTCAATTTCTATGACTTCTGGGACGATGCATCCAAATAGGCGAGGCCACGGCCTTGGCCCGCGTATCCGCCAGTCCGGCATCACGCTGATCCTGGCCTTGGGTCTTCTCGCCCCTGTATCGGCCCTGGCCAACGACACCCTCGGCGCATTGCTGGAAGCCCTGACCACCGAGCGGGCAGCGACCCTCGCGTTCGAGGAGCGCCGCGACGATCCGATGCTGGAGTTCCCGGAGATACGTTCGGGCTCGCTGGCCTTCGAGCCCCCCGATACCCTTACCCGCCAGGTCGACGGCCCGCGGGGCGAGACCGTGCACATCGAGGGCGACACCCTCACCCTGGAACGGCGTGGCTCCAGCCGCGAGATCGACCTGAACGAACAGCCCGCCCTGGACACCCTGACCGGCCTGTTCCGCGCCCTGCTGAACGGCGACCGCGAGCAACTGGGGGCCAATTTCGAGATCGAGCTGACGGGCGACATGGAGGCCTGGACCCTGGAGCTCGTCCCACGGGACCGCGCCCTGCGCCGCATGGTCCCCGAACTGACCCTGACCGGCGCCGGCGACGAACTACGCGAACTGATCACGGTCGAGGCCGGCGGACACCAAAGCCACATGCGCTTCGAGCCGCCACAGTACGCGGACTAGGGAAACACTGATTGATGTGCCCGTCCCGCATCGCCCTGGGCCTGTGGCTGGCCGCGCTCACGCTGGCCACGCTCACGCTGGCCCTGCGCGGCGAACTGGTTACCGACCTGCAGGGCTTTGCCCCGGACCCGGTCAGCGCCGACGGCATCGTGCTGGATCCCGGGGCCGGCCCGGCCGGACGTATGTTGCTGCTGGCGATCGCCGGGGGCGAGGCGCGCGATCGGGCCGCGGCCAGCGATGCCCTGGTCGCCGCTCTGGAGGATGTCCCGGACGTGGCGGGCGTCCACAACGGCCGCCTGGACCCCGACGACCCGGCCCTGGAATTCCTGATCGAACATCGCTACCTGCTGAGCCCGCGAATCCATGCCGATGCCTTCAGCCAGGATGCCCTGCGCGAACACCTGCAGGCGCGCCGCGATGACCTCTCCAGCGCCGTCCCGGAGCTGCCCCGGGAACTGATCCCGCGCGACCCCACCGCCGAGACCCGGGTCGTTCTGGAGCAGCTCGCCACCACCGGCGGCCGGGCAACGACCGGGCCGGACGGGGTCTGGGTGACCCCCGATCGTGAACGGGCGCTGCTGGTGCTGCGCAGCACCGCCGACGGCATGGACCTGGACGCCCAGGCGGCCCTGATCGAACGCACGCGCACCGCCTTCGCCGACCTCGACCCGCCGGAACTGCGCCTGCAGATCGCCGGCCCGGCGGTCATCGCGGTGGAATCGCGGGCCACCATCCGTGGCGAGGTCACCTGGATCACCACCGGCGCCAGTATCGCCCTGGCCCTCCTGCTGCTGGCGGTGTTCCGCCACCCGCATCCGGTCTGGCTGGCAGCCGTACCGCTGGCGAGCGGCATCCTGATCGCGGCGGCGGTGGTCACTACGGTCTTCGGGCACCTGCACGGGATCGCGCTGGCCTTCGGCATCACCGTGCTGGGGATCGCCCTGGACTACCCCTTGCACCTGTTCGCCCATGCGCAGCGGCGCGACAGCCCGCACCCCGGGGACGCACGCCTGGCGCAGGCCGCGCGCGAACTGGGGCCCGTGATCGCCCTGGGCGCTGGCAGCACCGTGCTGGTGTTTGCCCTGATGGCCCTCACCGGCTTCTCCGGCATGGCGCAGCTGGGGCTCTTCGTGCTGACCGGAGTGGCCGTGGCCGCCGTGACCACCCGCTGGGTCCTGCCGGTCCTGGTTCCCGCCCGGTTGCAGCGCGAGGGCCTGCCGGCTCCGAGGCTGCCGGTCCCGGTCGCGCTCGCGCACCCCCCGGCGCTGGCCCGCTGGGGCGTCGCCCTGCTGGCCCTGGCCGCGGTCGCCGTGGTGGCGAGCGCCGATCCGTTTCCCTGGGAAGACCGCCTGTCCGCGCTGCACCCGGTGCCGGAGGAGCAGGTCACACTGGACCAGGAGCTGCGGGGCGCACTGGGGCTACCGGACGTCCGCCACGCCCTGCTGATCACTGCCGACTCCGCGGAACGAGCCCTGCGCGCCAGCGAGGCCCTGGTCCCGGAGCTGGAAGCCCTGCGCGCATCCGGGCTCGTGGACGGCTTCGGCCACCCCGCCGAGGTACTGCCAAGCCGGCAGCGCCAGCAACAACGCCAGGCCGCGCTGCCGCACCCCGATGACCTGCGCGAACGCCTGGCAGCGGCGAGCGCGGATCTCGGGTTCCGCGAGGGGGCCTTCGCACCCTTTGTGGAGGACATCTCGGCGGCTCGCGAGCAGGCACTTCTGGCCCCGGAGACCCTGCCGGACGGCCCCCTGCGCAACGCGCTCGACCCCCTGCTTCAGCCACACGAGGACGGCCAGGGCTGGACCGCCTGGGTCCGCCTGCAAGGGGTCCGGGATGACGAGGCCCTGGCGCGCTGGGCCGCAGACATCCCGCGGGCCGACCTGTCGGAACGGGAGGGGACCGGCGCAGGCGTGCACCACATCGATTTCTTCCGGGCCTCCGAGGAACTGGTCATCGGCTTCCGCGACGAGGCCCTGCAGCGCCTGGCGCTGGGTCTTGTGGCCGTCGCGCTCCTGCTGCTGGTCGCCACTCGGGCCCCGGGGCGCAGCCTGCGCATCCTGACGGCCGTCGGCACCGGCTTGCTGCTGACCCTGGCCGCGCTGATCCTGCTGGGCGTCCGGCTGTCGCTGTTCCACCTGATCGCGCTGCTGCTGATCGCCGGGCTGTGTCTGGACTACGCGGTGTTCTTCAGCCGCCCCCTGCGGGATGCCGCGGCGCGCCTGCGCAACCTGCGCTCGGTCGGCGTCTGCGCGCTGTCGACCCTGGTGGTGTTCGGGCTGCTGGCCCTTTCCAGCCTTCCGGTCCTGCAGGCCCTGGGCCTCACCGTGGTGCTGGGCGTGGTATTTTCCTTCCTCGCGGCGGCCCTGCTGGCGCCCGAGGTCAACCCAGGAAAACACTGATCCAGGCGATGCCGCCTGACACCCATCCACCCGGAATCGCCTCCGGCCACTATCCACAGAACACGCCCCATGGACCCACTGGTCATCACCGCCCACACCCTGACAAGCGCTGCCGGAACCGGGATCGCCGCCAACGCCGAGTCCCTGCGCAACGGGGTCAGCGGGCTGCGCCCCTGCGATCTGGAAAGCGTGAGTCTGGACACCCACATCGGCCGCGTGCCCGGCGTGGAGGCCATCACCCTGGAAGGCGAGCTCGCCCCGTTTCAGTGCCGCAACAACCAGCTCGCCGAACTGGGCCTGCGCCAGGATGGCTTTGCCGACGCGGTGGCGGCCGCCGTTGCGCGCTACGGCGCCGACCGGGTGGCCGTGCTGCTGGGCACCAGCTGGGCACCAGCACCTCGGGCATCGCCGCCACCGAGGCCGCCTACCACCGGCGCGACCCGCAGACCGGGGCCCTGCCCCCGGATTACGACTACCAGCACACCCAGAACATGTTCTCGCTGGCCGATTTCGTCGCCACCCGCTTCGGCCTGTCGGGGCCGGCCCTGGTGGTCTCCACCGCCTGCTCGTCCAGCGCCAAGGTCTTCGCCGATGCCCGTCGCTACATGGCCGCGGGGCTTTGCGACGCGGCCGTGGTCGGCGGTGTCGACAGCCTGTGCGGCATGACGCTGTATGGCTTCAATGCCCTGCAACTGGTGGCCGCGCAGCCCTGCACCCCGCTGGACCGCGACCGCGCCGGGATCTCGATTGGCGAGGCCGCCGGCTTCTTCCTGCTGGAACGCCCCTCGCCGGATACCACGGGACCACGGCTGACCGGTCACGGCGAATCCAGCGACGCCCACCACATGTCCGCCCCGCACCCCGAGGGCCTGGGGGCCGCGACCGCCTTGCAACAGGCGCTGGAACGCGGCGGACGGCGGGGCGACGAGATCGACTACGTGCTGATGCATGCCACCGCAACCCCGGCCAACGATGGCGCCGAGGCCCGCGCCCTGGTGCGCAGCCTGGGGCCGCGCCCGCGCGCCGTGGGCACCAAGGGTCTGACCGGACACACCCTGGGCGCCGCCGGCGCGGTGGGCGTGGCCCAGGCCCTGGCCAGTCTGGACGGCGGCTTTGTGCCACCCACGGCCGGCCTGAAGATGCTGGATCCGCAACTGGACCTCGAGGCCCGCGGCGAGGCGGAACCGCGCCTGGTACAACGGGTACTGGTGAATGCCTTCGGCTTTGGCGGCAACAACTGCAGCCTGCTGCTGGAGGCCGCACCATGAAGGCCATTGGACTCCATGCCGTGGGGCTGCTGGGCCCGGGACTGGACGACTTCGACAGTGCCCGCCCCGTGCTGGCCGGCGAGACCCCACTGGCGAGCCGCGAGGTCCACGTCCCTCCGCCCGGGCTGCTTCCGGCCAACGAGCGCCGACGCACCACCGCCACCATCCGCCTCGCCCTGAAGGTCGCGGAAGAGGCCACCGAAGGGGCCGATCGCAGCCGGCTGCGCAGCGTGTTCGCGTCATCCTCCGGCGACATGGACATCATCGACCGCATCTGCGATGCCCTGACCCAGCCGGAGCCGGTAGTGTCGCCGGTGCAGTTTCACAACTCGGTGCACAATGCCCCGGCCGGCAACTGGTCGATCGCGACCCGCAACCCGGCGCCGGCCACGGCGCTGTCCGGCTACAACGCCAGCCTGGCCGCGGGGCTGCTGGAGGCCGTGACACTGCAGCTGGACGAGGGCGGCGACGTCCTGCTGGCCTGCTACGACGTGCCGTCCATGGACAGCTTCATCCACGTCCGGCCCATCCATCACCCCTTTGCCGTGGCCCTGCGCCTGGGCCCGGTGGACGGCGCACCCTGGCAGCTGCAGCTCGACCTCGGAGGGCCGGCCGCGGCCGACCCCTGCCACAGTGATAACCTGGAGGCGCTGCGCGGGAGCAATCCGGCCGCGCGCGCCCTGCCCCTGCTGGAACGGCTGGTCCGGGGAACGCCCGGAAATGTTACGCTTGAGGCGCCGCTGGGTCGGTCCCTGAACATCCGGGTCGGGCCCTGAACCATCCGCCCGGATCAGGAAGATCCCGCGCATGTCATCCCGACCCGAGACCCTGGATCACGAGGCCATCTGCCGGCTGCTGCCGCATGCCGGCGCAATGTGTCTGCTGGATACGGTGGAGGCCTGGTCCGACACCACCATCCATTGCCGTGCCGAAAGCCACCGCGACCCGGCCAACCCACTGCGCGGCGAGGCCGGGCTGCATGCCCTGGCGGCGCTGGAATACGGCGCCCAGGGCATGGCCGTGCACGGCGCCCTGCTGGCCGATGCCGGGCCGGCGCGCGCCGGCTATCTGGCGGCGGTGCGGGATCTGCAGCTGCAGACCCGTCGCCTCGACAGCCTGGGAGCGGCACTGGAGATCCACGCGGACTGCATCCTGTCGGACCGCAACAGCTCCATCTACGACCTGCGCGTAAGCGCGGGCGCGCAGCCGGTGCTGAGCGCCCGCGCGACCGTCATCCTGCAACCCGCCGACGACGAGGACACCCCGTGACTGCACGCGCCCTGATTACCGGCGGCAGTGGCGCCATCGGCGCCGCCATCGGCCACGCCCTGGCCATGGCCGGCCACGAGGTCATCCTGCATGCCCATCGCAACGCCGCCGCGGCCGAGGCGACCGCCGATGCCATCCGGGCCGATGGCGGCGAGTCCCGGGTGCTGGTGTTCGACATCACCGACGAGGGAGCCTGCCGCGAGACGCTGGAACCCCTCGCGGCCGAGCAGCCGGTACAGATCCTCGTCCACAACGCCGGCATCCACGACGACGCGCCACTGGCCGGGATGCGCCGCGAACAATGGGACCGCCCGATCGATGTCGGCCTCAACGGCTTCTATAACGTGACCCAGCCGCTGCTGCTGCCGATGATCACCACCCGCTGGGGCCGGGTGATCGCGATCTCCTCGGTAGCCGGGCAGATCGGCAATCGCGGCCAGACCAATTACGCGGCGGCCAAGGCCGGCCTGCACGGCGCCATCCGCTCGCTGGCCCAGGAGGTCGCCTCGCGCGGCATTACCGCCAACGCGGTCGCCCCCGGCATCATCGAGAGCCCGATGAGCGAGGGCAGCTTCGATGCCGAACACATCCGCAATCTGGTGCCGATGCGCCGCGCCGGCCGGCCCGAGGAGGTCGCGGGCGTGGTCGGCTTCCTGGCCAGCGACGCGGCCAGTTACGTCTCCGGCCAGGTGATCGGCGTCAACGGCGCCCTCGCCTGATGCGCCCATGAGCACGGTCGTCGCCCTGATCCCCGCCCATAACGAGGCGGCCACCATCGAAGCGGTGGTGGCCGGCGCCCGCACGCAGGTGGACCGGGTGATCGTGGTGGACGACGGCTCCGAGGACGCCACCGCCCGCCTGATCGAGGATCAGGCCGAGGTCCTGCGCATGGACGAGAACAGTGGCAAGGCCGGCGCCCTGTGGGCCGGGATGCAGCATGCCCTGGCCACCGGCGCCGACGCGGTGGTGACCCTGGATGCCGACGGCCAGCACGACACCACCGAGATCCCCGCGCTGGTCGCCGCGTGGCGCGAGACGCCGAACCGGCTGATCCTGGGCGCACGCCTCAAGGGCCGCGAGCACACCCCGCCGCTGCGCCTGTTCGGTAACCGCATGGCCGATTTCTGGATTGCCTGGGCCTCCGGACAGCCGCTGCGGGATTCCCAATCCGGCTTCCGCCTCTACCCGGCCGCCCTGCTGCGGCGCCTGAACCTGGCCCACCACCGGACCCGCGGGTTCGTGTTCGAGAGCGAGGCCCTGATCGTCGCCGAGCGCCTGGGATTCCCGGCCCGGGTGGTCCCGGTACGCTGCATCTACCCGGAAAATCACCGCCCCAGCCACTACCGGCCGACCGCGGATACCCTGCGGATCATCGCCATGGTTGCCGGCCACCTGCTGCGCCGTGGAATGCGCCCGCTGGGGCTGCTGCGGTCGCTGGGCGTGATCCGCCGTTAGGGAGACGCTGATTGAATCGCACGTCCGCGTTGGTGCCCCCTGTTTTCCGAGACAAGGCGCGTCGTGCAGCGGGTAGTGGTTCTACCCGCAAGCGGCGCAACGCAGGATCGGGGAACAGGGGGCACCAACCCCACAAGCCATTGAAAGCAGGGGCTCGGCCGCTTTTGCGTGGGAACGGCGTTGCGGTTCCCTTGTGCAGAATGACTGCACGGCAGTCACCGCGCCTTGTTCGCACGCAAAAGCGACTCGAGCGCGGACGTGCGATTCAATCAGCGTCTCCCTAGACGCACGCCCCGGTGCCCTTGGAAACGACGCTTCCGCAGGTCTACACTCCCCGCGCATCCATTAAGGGAAACACTATGAATACCAAGACGTTGCTGGTGATCATCTTCGCCGCCCTGATCGCGCTGGCGGGCTGCCGCGGCACGGTTCCCGTGCAGGACATCAGCGATACCACGGTCACGAATGTCGACGGCGACCGTCCGAGCGCCGAGCAGATGGAACGCGCGATCCGCACCGCCGGGGCTTCGCTGGGCTGGCGCATGGAAGAGGCCGAGCCCGGGCTGCTGGAAGGCCGGCTCAGCCTGCGCGACCACGTCGCCGTGGTGGAGATCCCGTTCGCTGCGGGCGAATACAGCATCCGCTACAAGGACAGCGCCAACCTGAACTACGAAGACGGCAACATCCACCCGAACTACAACAACTGGATCCAGAACCTGGACAACCAGATCCGCGCCCAGATCTCCGCCCTCTGATCCCGCCCCGCGTCGGGCACACCCCGGCGCGGAGGGCTCCAAGGGCAAGGGCCTTTGTTCACCACGAAGCCCACGAAGGCACGAAGAAAACCCGCTCTGAAGAACCGCTACAGGAAGGGGAGAAGGTCGGAAGGACTGCGAGGGCACGCAACCCATGTGTACGTTGCCTTGCGAGCCACCTTCCCGTCTTCGCGTCTTCCTGTGAGCGCTACTCGGCTTTTCTTCGTGCCTTCGTGGGCTTCGTGGTGATAACAGGTTTTTTCAGTAGCGGCGATCAGTCGGGGCGCGGGCGGTCGTCCGGCTTGCGGGGCTCTTCCCCCGAACCCTTGGCGGCGGGCTCGTCGTCCTGGGCGTCCGATTCGTTGGCGCCGCCGGCGGCCTCGCCCGGGCCGGTCCCGTAGTCGCGGCGCGTCATGTGCGACAGCAGCTGGCCGGCGCGGTCCTCGAGGCGGTCGCGGGTCGGTTTGTCCGCCAGCTCCTCGGCGCTCTGGGCCAGGTGGTGATAGAGGTCGCGGTAGGACCCGGCCATGGTCGCGAACAACGTGGCCGTGCGGTCGAAGTGGTCGTTGACCTGGCTGCGGTAGCGCGTCAGTTCCTGCATGCGCCGATCCAGTTCCTCTTCCAGCTCGCGGATCAGCTTGCGTTCGTCACTGGTCACGCGCCCCACCCAGAAACCCACCAGGGCGGCGATCACGATGGCCAGGATCCCGAGGGCCACCCACAGCCCCACTGCTGTCTGCTCTTCCACCACGACATCCTCTGCAAATGGAGGGGCCATTGTGCCGCAGGCCCCGGTCGAACGCACTTCCGGGCATGCTAACCTCGCCACACAGCCAGGAACCCGGAAGACCCGCATGATCGATCCACAACACGCGCAACAGATCCGCCAGGCCCAGGCCGGCCTGATCAACCTGGTGGTCCAGGCCACCCAGAACCCGGAAACCCGCCGCGAGCTGGAGCCGGTCCTGAACCAGGCCCACGAGGCTGGCTGGGGCGAACTGATCCAGCGCATTCGCCGGGTACTCGACGGCGAGCGCGACCCTTCCCTGCTGCAGGGTCTGGACGACGAGGACACGGTGATCCTGACGGCCATCCTGAACGGGCTGCAGGACCCCTCCACCCTGCCCGACCCGGAGCAAAGCGGAGACCCGGCCCAGGCGGCCCCGGGACTGGCGCAGATGATCCACGGAGCCGCCCGCGGCGATGCCCAGTCGCTGCACTGGCTGTCCCAGATGGCCGAGCAGATGAGCCGCGCCGGGGGCGACATGGCCCGCCTGGGCGGCATTACCAAGCGCCTGGTGGACGGCGAGCGCGACCCCGACGTGCTGTGTCGCGGCATGGGCTCGCAAGGCGAATCGCTGGTGCTGTCCATCCTGTCGGAACTGGGCAAGCTCGAACGCCACTGACCCGACATGCGCCGTCGCAGCGACAACGCGGCCCCGCTACGGCGCCGCTTCCGCCTCCCGCCCTGGCTCCTTGCGGTACTCAGTCTGTGGCTGCTGCAGGGCTGCGCGGCCGTGACGCTGCAACCACCGGACGACCCGGAAGGCCCGGTTACCGTGGCCCTGCTGGACCATGGACGACACTCCAGCCTGATCCTGCCAGCCGGGAGACCGGGGGCCTGGCTGCGCTACTCCTACGGCGACTGGGTCTTCTATGTCGAACGCCGGACCGGGCCGCTCCAGGGGATCTCCGGGTTGCTCGTACCGACCCGCGCCGCGCTCGGACGCCAGGTACTGACCGGCCACGAGCTCGGGCCATCCACGCTGGGGCAACTTCGCGTACCACTGGCGGACTTTTACCTGCTGACGGTTCCGGGGGCACGGGTCGAGGTCCTGCGCGACGAGCTGGAAGGCATCTGGCAAGCGGGATACGAGGAACGCAAGACCTCGCCGGAATGGGACATGGCCTTCGTCGAGCATCCGGAGGCCTACACCCTGCGCAACAACTCCAATCGCATGGTCGCGCGCTGGCTGACGGCGCTGGACGTCGAGGTCTCCCGCGCGCCGATCCTGTCCAACTGGCAGACCGAGTCCCCCTGAGTTCGCAAGGCACTTTTCACCACGAAGCACACGTAGGCACGAAGAAAATTCAGAAAGCGCCAACAGGAAGACGCGAAGATCGGAAGACTCCTGAAAGGCTGCGCAAGCCACAAGGATTGCGCACCCTCTCGCCCCCTGCTGACCTTCGCATCTTCCTGTAAATGCTCTTGCGGGTTTCTTCGTGCCTTCGTGTGCTTCGTGGTGAACAAACTGGGTGCACCCGTCAGAGGTCGTGGGCCCACTCGAGGACGGCGTCCTGCAGGTTGCGCCCCATGCCGCGGTGGGCGCGTGGATCGTTGACCAGCACCACCACCGCCAGGTCATCGCCACCCCGCGTCCGTACATAGCCGGCCACCGCGGACACCTCGTTGAGATGCCCGGTCTTCAGATGCATCCGCCCGCGCAGATCGCGCTGGCTGCCGTTACGGAAGCGGTTGCGCAGGGTCCCGTCCAGCCCGGCCAGGGCCAGCGAGGACTGGAACTCGGGCCGGTGCGGGTGCTGCCAGCCCGCCTCCAGGATGCGGCCCAGCTGGCGTGAGGTCATCCGCGAGTCGCGGCTCAGGCCCGAACCGTTGTCGACCACCATACCCGCAACATCGACGTCCAGCCCGCGCAGGGACTCCAGCAGGGCCTGCTGCCCCTTTTCCAGCGTCGCCGGCGGGGTGAAGTGACGCGCCCCCAGGGTCAGCAGCAGATGCCGGGTCATCACGTTGGAGCTCCACTTGTTGGAGACCCGGATCAGATCCGACAACGGGCGCGAGGTGTGGCGCAGGATCGGTTCGTCGTACAGCACCGGCAGCACGCCGGGGCGGATGTCCCCGGTCAGCTCGCCGCCCCACTGCGACCAATGCAGGCGGAACATCTCGGCATGGTTGGCCTCCGGCGCGAGCACCGAGCGCAGCAGTTCATAGTCGCCACAATTCACCGGGTATTCGCCGGCCAGGGTCACGCGCTGCGCCTCGGGATCGGCATCGAAACGGATCCCGCGCTGCCAGGCGCCGCAGCTGCCCCGCGTCGGCTGCAGGCGATTGACGACATCCAACCCCGGCAGGGGCGGATCCACCGTCACGTCGATCCCGTTCCCGTGCCGCTCCGGTCGCACGCGAAAGCGCTGCGCGTTGGCGTTCACATGCAGGGCATAGGGCAGCTGGTTGTAGGCCCGCAGCGGCTGGTCGTTGAAGGCGGCAGGGTCCCCGGATGGCAGTTCGAAATGCGAGGCGTCGAGGATCACGTTGCCCTCGATACGACGCAGGCCGGTCTGGCGCAGCTGCCCCAGCATACGCCAGTGTTCCTCGCTGACCATGCCGGGATCGCCCGTGCCGCGGATCACCAGGTCTCCCGCCAACACGCCGCCGCGCACCGGGCGCGTCGCCCAGACCTCGGTGGTCCAGGTGTAGTCCGGGCCCAGCTCGTTCAGGGCCGCCAGCGAGGTGGCCAGTTTCATGGTCGACGCCGGGTTGTACGGCTGATCGGCGTTCAGGCGCGCGAGCACCGCCCCGTCCGACATCCGCTGGACCCAGAGACCGACATTTTCCGGCGGCAGGCGCTGACTCTCGATCGCCCGCTGCAGCGGCTGCGGGAGGTGTTCGAACTGTGCCTGCGCCATCAGCGGCGCAAGCCAGAGTGACAGCATCAGACAGAGGGCAATAGCCCACCCGGAACGAACCGGAAGGGGGCCTGGGCGGCGCGCAAAAAGACGAGGGGGCATAGGGGTCCGACCATCCTGCAAACGTGCGGGGCAACAGTCCCTATAGTGTGCCGGCACCCCGGCCGGGACAAGCCCTTCGCGTCACGCTCTCGACCAGGGAAAATCGAGTACCTGATCGAGGCTGGAAACCCCCAGCAACCGCATCAGCAGCCGGTCCACACCCAGGGCCACCCCGGCGCAGTCGGGCAGTCCGGCGTCCAGCGCCGCCTCCAGGTAGTCATCGGGGGGCGGCAGGGGCTGTCCGCGCGCACGCCGGATGGCGATATCGCGTTCGCGGCGGCGGCGAAACAGCTCGGGATCGGTCAGTTCGTGATAGCCGTTGGCCAGCTCCAGGTCGCCCCAGTACAACTCGAAGCGCGCGGCATACCCCGGGGATTCCGGACAGGGACGCGCCAGCACGGCCTGGCTCTCCGGATAGTCGACCACGACGGTCAGCCGGTCCGGCGGGAAGCCCGGGGCAATCACCAGGCTGATCAGCGCATCCAGCCAGCCATCCCGGTCAAGCTCGCCCGCCACCGCGAGCCCGCGGGCCGCCGCGGCCCGTTCCAGCTCCTTGGCCTCCGCGGCGGCCGGGTCCAGCCCGAGGGTCGACCGGAACAGCTCGGCATAGGGGATCACCACGCAGCCGCGGGGCGCGTGCCACTCGCGGGATTGCGCGGCCTGATCCGCGATCAGGGCAACCACCTCGCGCGCCAGGTCCCGATGGTCCAGCCGGTGGCGATACCACTCCAGCAGGGTAAATTCCGGGTTGTGGCGCGGCCCGGACTCGCCGCCCCGGAAGACCCGGGCGATCTGGTAGATATCCGGGGCCCCATCCGCGAGCAGGCGCTTCATCGGGTACTCCGGAGAGGTCTGCAGGTAGCCCTGCTCGCCGCCGGGGGCGCGTGCCTCCCAGCTTTCCAGCATCGGATCCTGCGGGGCGCCCCGGCCCAGGATCGGGGTCTCGACCTCGAGCACCCCGCGATCCGCGAAGAAGGCCCGCAGACCCGCCAGCAGACGGGCCCGCGCCGCCCGGGCCGGCGCCGCGCCCGGCCGCCAGTCACTCACCTCCGAACCCGGGGGCAGATGCGATCAGACGCGGGAGACGTATTCGCCGTTGCGGGTGTCGACCTTCACGGTCTCGCCTTCCTCGACGAACAGCGGGACCTTGACCACCGCACCGGTCTCCAGGGTCGCCGGCTTGGTACCGCCCTGAGCGGTATCGCCGCGCACGCCCGGATCGCACTGGGTAATCTTCAGCTCGGTGAAGGCCGGCGACACCACCGACAGCGGCTCGCCGTTCCACAGGGTCACGGTGCAGATATCCTGCTCCTTCAGCCACTGCCCGGAATCGCCCAGCGCGGCCTCGCTCACGGCATACTGCTCGAAGGTGTCCGGCACCATGAAGTGCCAGAACTCGCCATCGTTGTAGAGATACTGCATCTCGGTGTCCATCACGTCGGCCGCCTCCACCGACTCGCCGGACTTGAAGGTCTTCTCCAGCACCCGGCCCGTACGCAGATTGCGCAGCTTGACCCGGTTGAAGGCCTGGCCCTTGCCCGGCTTGACGAACTCGTTTTCCACGATGGCCTGCGGATCGCCGTCCAGCAGTAGCTTGAGACCGGCCTTGAATTCGTTGGTACTGTAGGTTGCCATTGCGTGCTGTTCCTCGATGATGCGTGGCGCGGGCATACCGCCCCGTCCGGAAACGATTCATGCCCACAAAGCCCGTCATGATAACGCGCGAGCCGCGCGGAACCCAGCCACCCGCGCCGCGTGCCACGCCGGCCTGGCAGCAGGCGCTGGCGCGCGCGGTCGCCGATCCCGAGGCCCTCGCCGCACGCCTCGGGTTGCCGCTCGACGACCTGCCGGGCATGCAGACCGGGCACCGACTGTTTCGCACCCGCATCCCGGAGAGCTACCTGGCGCGCGTGCGCCCGGGGGACCCGCGCGACCCGCTGCTGCTGCAGGCCCTCCCGGATGCCCGCGAGGCCCTGGAGGCCCCGGGCTTCGTCAGCGACCCGGTCGGCGATCACGACGCCCTGGCCGCACCCGGAGTGGTGCACAAGTACCACGGCCGCGTGCTGCTGCTGACCACCGGGGCCTGCGCCATCCACTGCCGGTACTGCTTTCGCCGCGAATTCGACTATGCCGAGCACAATCCGGCCCGGGATGACTGGGCGCCCGCGCTGGAGTACATCGCGGCGCATCCGGACATCCGCGAGGTCATCCTCAGCGGCGGCGATCCGCTGAGCCTCTCCGATACCCGCCTGGCCCGACTGGCCCAGCGGCTGGACGCCATCCCGCACCTGGAACGCCTGCGCATCCATTCGCGCCTGCCGGTCGTCCTGCCGGAGCGGGTCGACGACCGCCTGCTGGATTGGCTCGGTCAGGGGCGGCTGCAACACATCCTGGTGCTGCACGCGAACCACCCGCGCGAATTCGCCGCCCCGGCCGACGCGGCACTCGTCCGCCTGCGCGCCGCCGGCGTCACGCTGCTCAACCAGGCGGTCCTGCTGGCCGGGATCAACGACGATGCCGCCACCCTGATCGAACTGCAGGAGGCCGGCTTCCGCCTGGGCGTCCTGCCCTACTACCTGCACCAGCTCGACCGCACCCGCGGCACGGCCCATTTCGAGGTTTCGGATCGCCGCGCACAAGAACTCCACCGGGCCCTCCATGCGCGGCTGCCGGGCTACCTGGTTCCACGCCTGGCGCGCGAGATCCCGGGTGCATCCGGGAAGACCCTGCAAGCCCCGTAGGCCGGGCGTGAGCAAAGGCCGACGCCTCCCACACCAAAAACACGGTTTGCTGCTACAGTAGCGCCAGACCCGGGGCGTGAACGCGCCCTCCGGAGAGTCCCACGCAACCGGCCCAGCGACCACTGGACACGCCCATGCTGCACGCCCTGCCCGAGCTGCCCGCCCAACCGGCCGGCCCTGCCAGCTTCCCGCACCGGACGCCGCAGGCCCTGCGGGCCTGGTGCGCGGAACTGCCCGGCAGCGAGCCCGAGCTCGGCATGCAGCAACTCGGCGAGGCCCTCGAAGGGCTCAACCAGATCGCGCTGCAGCCCGGGGTTCGCGCCAGCCTGGTGCGCATACTGGAGGACCACCTCCTGCCCCTGTTCCCCGTGCTGGAGCGCCTGCTGCGCCAGCGCCCCCTGCCACTGGGGCGCCGCAGCCGCGATCGTGCCGAGGTCCTCGGCAGCGCCCTGCGCGCTCTGCTCCAGGCCGAACTGCTGGTGGTCCGGGAGCGCATCGACGCCGACGACACCCGGCACGCGGAACGCCTGACCGCGCCCCTGCAGGCCGCCGTCGCGCTGCTGGGCGCGCTCGCCGTGCACCACTGGCGGCTGTATCAGAACCTGCCCTCCGGTCACTGGCAGCAAGTCTACGACCTGCTGCGCCTGGCACGGACCCAGCACATCGCCGACCACGGCCCCGCCACCGACCAGCGCTTCGGGCCGCTGGATACGGACCGCATCGAGGCCATGAGCGCGCGCCTCATGGTGCTGGGAAGTACCGACCCGAACGCCCTGAAGATGGGCGAGATGGACTTGCTGGTTCGCTGGATCAACGCGATCGCGCTGACCTGCACCGCCGCTCCCGACCCGGACCCGCATCCCGACCTGCCGGTGCTGCGCTGCGAGCTCGAGCGCGACCACGCGCCGGGACTGGTCCTGCGCGACCAGCCCGCCGGCGACCTGGCCTGCTTCGTGGAGCTGGGCCCGGCCCTGGCCGCACTGCGCGACGCCCCGGAAAACCTCGAGCCGGTGCAGACCGGCAATGCACAGGCCCTGGCCGAGCATCTCCTGCGCCTATGGTCGCACCTGCCCACCCGGCGGCACAGTCGCGAGCGCGCGGGCGACCTGCAGCAGGTCTGCGTCATGGGACTGGAACGCATCCATGACTTTCTGCTGGCGGAGATGGAGCGTCGCCGTGACGCCGGCGCCCGGGAACTCGACACGGACGAGAACGGCGAGGCCGGCCTGAAGTCCGTGCAGCAGCGTGATCGCGGCGTCAGCGTCTTCGAGATGTCGCCCGCGGCACTGCGGGGGTCGGATCTCGCCCTGGTCGACAGCCCGCCCGCCGCCGGTCGCGACAGCGATCTCCGGCCGCTCGCGGACGACACCCCCGGCCCCGCCGCGACCGCCTGGGAAGACGTCGGGCGCGGCCTCGAGATCGCCGGCCACGACGAACCGACAGGGCCCATCACCAAGCGCCATCCGCCGGAACACTGGCAGGTGGACGACATCGGCGCGGGGGGCGTCCGCCTGTGCCTGGACGCACCACAGCAGCCCTTGTTGATCGGCGACCTGGTCGGGCTGCGCGCCGTGGACGGCCACCGCTGGACGGTCGGGGTGCTGCGCTGGATTCGCTTCGACGATCAGGTCGGCGAACGCATCAGCATCGGCGTGGAGTTTCTTGCCAATCGCTGCCTCCCCATGCAGATCCAGGATTTTCGCAACGGGGTCGCCGCCGGGGTCCCGCAGCCGGGCCTGTTTGCGCCACAACGAACGGATGCCGACGGGGCCGCCCTGTTTCTGCCGGCCCAGGTCTTCGACCACGAAAAACGGGTGGTCTGCTGGCTGAACGACCGCGCCCGCGTTCTGGAACTGGACAGCGAGCGCACGGGGACTACCCTGTTCACCGAGGTGGGCTGCCGCATGACTGCGCTCGAGGTCGGCAGCCCGACCGCGGAATCCCCCGGCACGGAGGCGGACCCCGGCCTCGCGAATGACAACGGACTGTCCCTCACCACCCGCAACCGCGACGACCAGGCCCCATGAACGAGACCATTCGTACCCTCTTCGTTACCAGCAATCCGAACCGGGCGGAAGAGGTCATCAGCAGCATCCGAACCCGCGGCAGTGCGATCCGCCCGGAGCAGGTTTCGACCACCGACGCCCTCGCCGAGGCGCTGGAGAACCGGCGCTTCGACGTGATCGTACTGATCGAACCCGGCCTGAGCCTGGCCCGCGAGCACGTGGACGAGGCCCAGCATGCCTCCGGCCGGCGGATCCCGGTCGTGATCCTGACCGAACGCCCGGAAGCTGAACGCGTGGATGACTACGAGGCCGGTGCGTACGCGGTGGTGGATCACGAACTGCACGAACTGGCCAGCCTCCTCACCATTCGCGCCGCCGAACAGTTCCAGCTGCGCCAGCGACTGGGTCGCATGGACGCGTCGCTGCAGGAGTCCGAGCGCCGCTGCCAGCTGTTGCTGGACAACTCGCGCGACGCCATCGCCTACGTCCACGAGGGCATGCACATCTACGCCAACGCCTCCTGGCGCGAACGCTTCGGCATCGGCGACCCGGAGGACGTTGACGGCCTGCCGCTGATGGATCTGGTCGCGCCGGAGAGCCGCGACGAACTGAAGGGCCTGCTGCGACGCTTCCAGAACGGCGAGGAGGGCGAACAGACCCATCAGGCCTTCCAGCTGCAGGCCTTCGACGGCACTCCGTTCGAGGCCAACCTGCGCCTGTCCACCGCCAGCGTCGAGGGCGAGGCCTGCACTCAGGTCCTGCTGGATTCGGCCCAGGAGGATCCGGAACTGGCGGAGAAGATCGATTACCTGTCGCAGCGCGATCTGGTCACCGGCCTCTACAACCGCCAGCACTTCACCGGCATGATCGAGACCGCGCAGGGCCAGGCCGCGCAGTCGGAGAAGCCCTTCGCCCTGATCACGCTGGCGGTGGACCGCTTCGCGGAAATTCGCGCCAACGTCGGGATGTCCGCCAGCGACCTGCTGCTGGCCGACATCGGCAAGCTGATCGAGGACCAGTTCCCCGAGCCGGCCATCACCGCGCGCCTGGAGGCCGAGCACTTCGGCATCCTGGTGCCGGATACCCGCCGCAACGAGGTGGAGAGCCGCGTCCACGGTCTGATGAAGGCGGTCACCGGGCGCGTGTTCGAGCTCGGCAACGCCTCCACCAACTGCACCCTGTCCGCCGGCATCGTGATCGCCGACGAGACTGCGGTGGATACCGAGGAGCTACTGTCGCAGGCCGACCGCGCACTGCAGGAAGCGGTGGAAGCCGGCGGCGGGACCCACTGCTTCTTCCGCCCGGCCGAGGGCGAGATGACCCAGGCACAGGCCGACCAGCAATGGCGGCTACGCATCCAGGACGCCCTCGATCACGACCGTCTGGAGCTGCTGTACCAACCGATCGTGAACCTGCACGGGGCCGACCGGGCGCGCTATTCGGTGTTCGTGCGGCTGCGCGATGCCGAGGGTCATATCCACGAACCGGAGGCCTTCCTGCCCAGCGCCGAGCGCACGGAGATGGCCCAGCCCATCGACCGCTGGATCCTGAAGACCGCCCTGGGCGTCCTCGCGGAACAGCTGAAGAAGGACCCCGGTACCCAGTTCTTCCTCAAGCTGACCAATGGCTCGCTCGGCGATCCCTCGGTGGTCAGCTGGCTGCACGACGACCTGCACGCCCTGCGCATCCCCGCCGACAACGTGGTGGTGGAGCTGAAGGAACCCACCGTGGTAACCCACCTGAAGCCGGCGATCCACGTGGCCCGGGGCCTGCAGGAGATGCACGGCCACCTGTGCATCGACGACTTCGGCAACGGCCTGAACCCGTTCCAGCTGCTGCAGCACCTGGAGGCGGACCACATCAAGCTGGACCCGTCCTACGTGAAGAACCTGGCCGAAAGCGAGGAAAACCAGCAGCTGATCCGCGAGCATACCGAGGCCGCGCACGCCAAGGGCAAGCAGGTGATCGTGCCGTATGTCGAGGACGCCAGTGTGCTCGCCGTGCTCTACAGCCTGAACGTCAACCTCGTGCAGGGTTACTTCCTGCAGGCGCCGATGCCGGCCCCCACCTTCGACTTCGCCTCGACCTGAGCCCCGCGCGCCCTCACTCCATTTTTCACCACTGAGCGCACAGAGAACACGGAGAAGGGCAATGGACTGTTCACCACGAAGCACACGAAGGCACGAAGAACATCCTGTGCGGGTTCTTGAACATAGGGCGAGTCGTGGCGGTCAACGTTCCCGTATCCGACACTACACTGACCACGAGCACTCACCCACAATCCCTGCCTTTCTCCGTGAACCCTGTGGCCTGCGTGGTGACCCCGCCCTCAGTCTTTCCTTCGTGTCTTCGTGCGCTTCGTGGTCAGCCAACCGCCCTTGACCTGACACACCGGAACCGCCTGTCCCTGATGCACCCCCAACGCTCAGAAGGCCGCGTTGCCACGAGCACAGGTGCGGGAATCACCACGCGGCAAGAGGGAGCCCGTGAGTGAGCGGTCGGGGCTGGCCGTCGTTCTAACGCAACAGGCCCCGGTTTACACCGGGGCCTGTGCGGAACAGCGAACGCGTTTCGGGAAGGGGCTATTTCGACCAGAAGTTCAGGTCCTCGAAGAAGCCCTTCACCCCGTCCACCCAGGACTGCGCCTGCGGACTGTGCTTGGTCCCACCGGCCTGAGTGGATTCCTCGAACTGGCGCAGGAGCTGCTTCTGCTCCTTGGTCAGGTTGATCGGCGTCTCCACCACCACGCGGCAGATCAGGTCGCCGACGGCACCGCCGTGCACCGACTTCACGCCCTTGCCGCTGACCCGGAACTGCTTGCCGGTCTGCGTCTCCGCGGGGACCTTCAGCTTGACCCGGCCGTCCAGCGACGGGACCTCCAGCTCGCCGCCAAGGGCGGCGGTCGCGAACGACACCGGCACCTCGCAGTGCAGGTCCGAGCCCTCGCGCCGGAACAGCTTGTGCGGCTTCACCCGCACCTGCACGTAGAGATCACCCGGCGGACCGCCATTCATGCCGGCCTCGCCCTGGCCGGCCAGACGGATGCGATCGCCCGAGTCCACACCGGCCGGGATCTTCACGTCCAGCGTGTTCTGCTCCTGCACCCGACCCTTGCCGTGGCAGGACTTGCAGGGGCTGGAGACGATCTTGCCGGAGCCCTCGCAGCGCGGGCAGGTCTGCTGCACCGAGAAGAAGCCCTGCTGGATGCGTACCTGCCCGACCCCGTTGCAGGTCGGGCAGGTCTCCGGCGAGGTCCCCGGTTCGGCGCCGGAGCCGTCGCAGGCCTCGCAGGAGACGGTGGTCGGGATACGGATCTTGACCTCGGTGCCGAACACGGCTTCCTCGAGCGTCAGGTCCAGGTTGTACTGCAGGTCGGAACCCCGATAGGCGCGCTGACCGCGGCCGCCTCCACCACCCCCGAAGATATCGCCAAAGATATCCTCGAAGATGTCGCTGAAGCTGGAGGCCCCGGCCCCGCCGCCGAAGCCGCCGGCCGAACCGTCCACACCGGCATGGCCATAGCGATCGTAGGCCGCCCGCTTCTGATCGTCGCTGAGGACGTCGTAGGCGGCGCGCGCCTCCTTGAACTTGGCCTCGGCCTCCTCGTCCCCCGGGTTGCGGTCGGGGTGGTACTTCATTGCCAGGCGGCGAAAGGCCTTCTTGATATCGGCGGCCGAGGCGTCCTTGGCGACGCCCAGCACCTCGTAATAGTCGCGTTGTGACATGGTCATTTCCAGGTAGATCGTTCGCGCGAACGCGGAGTGCCTTCACGCAAACGCCCGGAGGTACCGTGTACCCCGGGCGTGGCGTGTGGTCGAAGTCCGGCGGCGCCAAGGCGCCGCCGGACGGGCATCAGCCCTGCTTCTTCTGGTCGTCGTCGACTTCCTCGAACTCGGCGTCCACGACATCGTCGCCCTGCTGGCCGCTGTCGGCCTGCTCGGCACCGGCCTCGCCCGCGGCGTCCGCGCCCTGGGCATAGGCCTTCTCGGCCAGCTTGCCGGAGGCCTCGGCCAGCTTCTGCGTGGCCTGTTCGATGGCGTCGGCGTCCTCGCCTTCCATCGCGGTCTTGACCTCGGCCACGGCCGACTCGATCGCGGAGCGCTCGTCGTCGGAGACCTGGTCGCCCAGATCCTTCAGCGACTTCTCGGCGGAGTGCACCAGGGCATCGGCCTGGTTGCGCGCCTGGACCAGCTGCTGGAACTTCTTGTCTTCCTCGGCATGCGCCTCGGCGTCCTTGACCATCTGTTCGACTTCCTCGTCGGACAGGCCGGAGGAGGCCTTGATCACGATCTTGTTCTCCTTGCCGGTCGCCTTGTCCTTGGCCGAGACGTTCAGGATGCCGTTGGAGTCGATGTCGAAGGTGACCTCGATCTGCGGCACACCGCGCGGCGCGGCCGGGATGTCCTGCAGGTCGAAGCGACCCAGCGACTTGTTGGCGCTGGCCATGTCGCGCTCGCCCTGCAGCACGTGCACGGTCACCGCGGTCTGGTTGTCCTCGGCGGTGGAGAACACCTGGTTGGCCCGGGTCGGGATGGTGGTGTTCTTCTCGATCAGCTTGGTCATCACGCCGCCCATCGTCTCGATGCCGAGCGACAGCGGGGTCACGTCCAGCAGCAGCACGTCCTTGACGTCGCCGCCCAGCACGCCGGCCTGCACGGCGGCGCCGACCGCAACGGCCTCGTCCGGGTTCACGTCCTTGCGCGGCTCCTTGCCGAAGAACTCCTGCACCGCTTCCTGCACCTTAGGCATGCGGGTCTGGCCGCCGACGAGAATCACGTCGTCCACCTCGGAGGCGGACAGGCCGGCGTCCTTCAGCGCAACCTTGCACGGCTCGATGGAGCGCTTGACCAGGTCCTCGACCAGGCTCTCCAGCTTGGCGCGGGTGATCTTCAGCGCCAGGTGCTTCGGCCCGGTGTTGTCGGCCGTGATGTACGGCAGGTTGACCTCGGTCTGCTGGCTGGAGGACAGCTCGATCTTGGCCTTCTCGGCGGCCTCCTTCACGCGCTGCATCGCCAGCGGATCGCCCTTGATGTCGATGCCCTGGTCCTTCTTGAACTCGTCGACCAGGTAGTCGATCAGGCGATTGTCGAAGTCCTCGCCACCCAGGAAGGTGTCGCCGTTGGTCGCCAGCACCTCGAACTGGTGCTCGCCGTCCACCTCGGCGATCTCGATGATGGAGATATCGAAGGTACCGCCACCGAGGTCATACACGGCGATCTTGCGATCCCCGCGCTTCTTGTCCATGCCGTAGGCCAGCGCGGCCGCGGTCGGCTCGTTGATGATGCGCTTGACCTCGAGCCCGGCGATCTTGCCGGCGTCCTTGGTCGCCTGACGCTGGGAGTCGTTGAAGTAGGCCGGGACGGTGATCACCGCCTCGGTGACTTCTTCGCCGAGGTAGTCCTCGGCGGTCTTCTTCATCTTCTGCAGCACGCGCGCGGAGATCTCCGGCGGGGCCATCTTCTTGCCCTGCACCTCGACCCAGGCGTCGCCGTTGTCGGCCTTCACGATGCTGTAGGAGACGAGCTTGATGTCCTTCTGGACCTCGCCTTCGTCAAACTTGCGGCCGATCAGTCGCTTGGCCGCAAACACAGTGTTCTGCGGATTCGTGACCGCCTGGCGCTTGGCGGACTGGCCGACCAGCACCTCGCCGTCGTCACTGAACGCGACGATGGACGGGGTGGTGCGGGTGCCTTCCGCGTTCTCGATGACCTTGGCCTGGTCGCCTTCCATCACGGCGACACAGGAGTTGGTGGTCCCGAGGTCGATACCGATGATCTTGCCCATGATTGAAATCTCCTGATGCGAAAAAGTGGCGCTGCAGAGCGTCGTTCTCTGCCAACTTGTACGGGAATCTGGGGCCCCGGGCCGGGTTTTCAAGGGGCGATATCCGAGCCGCCCCCTGATCCGCCCGGGTAGCCGGGTCAGGCGCTTTCGTCGATGTTCGGCGAGGTCGGTGCCTTGGAGACCACCACCATGGCCGGGCGCAGTACGCGGTCCTGCAGCATGTAGCCCTTCTGCATGGTCGCCACCACCGTGTTCGGCGGGTGCTCCGGGTCTTCCTGCATGGACATCGCCTGATGGCGCTCCGGGTCGAAGCGCTGGCCGGTCGGGTCCTCGGCCTGGATGCCGAACTTGTCGAAGACCTTGGTCAGGTTCTTCAGGGTCAGCTCGGCCCCCTCGATGATGCGCTCGACATCCTGGGTCTCGCGGGCCGCCTTCAGCCCCATCTCCAGCGAGTCGCCGACCTCCAGCATCTCGGAGGCGAACTTTTCCATCGCGTATTTGTGCGCGTTCTCCAGCTCGCGCTCGAAGCGCCGGCGCTGGTTCTCCAGTTCCGCCTGCGCGCGCAGGGCCTGGTCACGCCGTTCCTCGGCCAGGGCCTCGAGCTCCTGCAGCCGTGCCTCGGTATCGCCCTCGCCGGGATGGTCGCCATCGGCCTCGGGGGCCGCCTCGTTCCCGGTCTCGAGCTCTTCCGGTTGTTCCTGGGGTTCCCGCTGTTCCGACATGCTGGCCTCGCGAATCAATGAAAAGTGAAACCGCCCGCCGGGTCGCCAGCCGGCAGGCGGGGGTATTCGGGTTGACTACTGGGACTGTGGGGGCATCCGTCCGGGTTTCAAGGGCGGCCCGCTACTTCGGGTCGCCCGGCGGCTGATCGCCCAAAGCCGAGCCGAGCAGACGCGCGGTCACGTCCACGATCGGGATTACCCGGTCGTAGGACATGCGCGTGGGTCCGATGACCCCCAACACGCCGACCACCTCGCCATCCACACTATAGGGCGCAGTCACCACCGAGCAGTTCTCGAACCAGTCCAGCCCGGACTCGCGGCCGATGAAGATCTGCACGCGGTCGCTGCGAATGCACTGGTCGAGAATCCCGAGGATCTCCTGCTTTTCGTTGAAGGCCTCGAGCAGCTGCCGCAGGCGCTCCATGTCCGCCAGCTCCTCGTAGCCGAGCAGGTGAGTCTGGCCGGCCACGACCACGTCGTCCGGGTCCTCGTCACCGACCGCCTTCTCGCCCAGATCGATCGCCGCCAGCATCATCGCGTCCAGGTCGTCGCGCACGTCGCGCATCTCGCGCAGCAGCTCGGCTCGCACGGCGTGCAGGCTCTTGCCCGCCAGATGGGCGTTCAGGTAGTTGGCCATGCGCTGCAGCTCGTCCTGGCCGAAGTCGCGCTCCAGCTCCAGCACGCGGTTCTGCACCTCCTTGCCGTCGATGACCAGGATCGCGAGGATGCGTCCCTCGCCCAGGCGCAGAAACTCGATCTGGCTCAGCGCGACGTTGCGATGCCGCGGCAGGCGCACCATCCCGGCCATGCGCGTCACCCGCGACAGCAGGTTGCTGGTGGTATCCATCAGATCCTGGGTACTGGCATTCGGGTCGAAGCCGGACTGGATCGCGCGCACCTCCTCCGGGGAGGGGTTGCGCACCTCCAGCAGGCTGTCCACGAACAGCCGGTAGCCGGCCGGCGTCGGGATGCGCCCGGCCGAGGTATGCGGCGAATGGATCAGGCCCATGTCCTCGAGATCCGCCATCACGTTGCGTACAGTGGCCGCGCTCACGCTGAGCCCGGAGGTGCGGGCCAAGGTACGCGAGCCGACGGGCTGGCCGTCCCGGATGTAGCTCTCGATCAGGGTCCGCAACAGGGTTCGGGCCCTGGCGTCCAGATTGATGAAAGCGTTTTCCATGGGTCGTCAGCGCTCCACTCGGTCGAGTGCCAGAAGGTACCAGTCTTGGATGGTGCCGGAATCGGGTCAAGGGAAACACTGATGAATGTATGCGTTCGCGCTCGAGTCGCTTTTGCGTGCGAACAAGGCGCGGCGACCGCCGTGCAGTCATTCTGCACAAGGGAGCCGCAACGCCGTGCGCGCTCAAAAGCGGCCGAGCCCCTTCAGGGTTGGCGCCTCATGTTCCCCGATCCTGCGTTGCGGCCCGAATCAGTCAACAACGGGCCGGTAGAACCACTACCGGCTGCGCACCGCGCCTGATCTCGGAAAACATGAGGCACCAACGCGAACGCATACATTCATCAGTGTTTCCCTGGAAACCCCGGGTGCAGTCGCGGTCCCTTTTCCGGATAATGCCGGCATGATGCCAGACTTCAACAAGGTCGGGCTGGTCGGCAAGACCAGCGATTCGCGCACCGCCCCGCTGGTCGCCACGCTGGTCGGTCTGCTCCAGGAGCGCGGCCGCCAGGTCTTCATGGAACAGGAGATCGACGGCTTCGAGCGTCCGGAGCGGGTCGGGCTCCTGCCGCTGGAGGAGCTGGCCAGAGCGGTCGATCTGCTGATCGTCATCGGCGGCGACGGAACCCTGCTGGCCACCGCCCGCAAGGTCGCCGATGCCGACACGCCGCTGCTGGGGATCAACCTGGGTCGCCTGGGATTTCTCGTGGATGTCTCCCCGGACACCGCCCCGGAGGAACTGGGCGAGGTCCTGGACGGGGCCTTCGAGCGGGAGCCGCGGGCGATGCTGGAGGCCGAGCTGATCCGCGACGGGGTCACCATCCACCACGGGATCGCGCTGAACGACGTCGTGGTCCATGTACTGAGCGTGGTGCGCATCATCGAGTTCGACACCGCGATCGACGGCATGGACGTCGGCCGGCTGCGCGCCGATGGCCTGGTGGTAGCCACGCCCACGGGTTCTACCGCCTACGCCCTGTCCGCCGGCGGGCCGATCCTGACCCCGCAGCTGGACGCGATGGTCATGGTCCCGGTCTGCCCGCACAGCCTGAACCACCGCCCGCTGGTGGTCAGCGGCCGCTCCACGGTGGAGATCCGCCTTTCCAGTGGCAGCCGTTCCCCGGCCCAGGTCGCGCTGGACGGACAGGAGAACGTGGACTTCGCCCCGGGCGACCTGCTGCGCATCCACCGTCGCGAACAGGCCCTGACCCTGATCCATCCCCGCGAACACCACTTCCTGCGCGTGCTGCGAACCAAGCTGCGCTGGGGCGAGCAGCCCTGATCCCGCCATGCTGCGACTGATCAGCATCCGCGACTTCGCGATCATCGACCAGCTGGAACTGGAGCTGGACACGGGCCTGAGCGCCCTGACCGGCGAGACCGGGGCCGGCAAGTCCATCCTGATCGACGTAATCGGCCAACTGCTGGGCGACCGCGCCGACGCCGGCATGGTGCGGGAGGGGGCCGAGCAGGCCGACCTGTCCGCGGAGTTTGCCCTGCCCGGGCAGGGCCCGGCCGGCACATGGCTGGCCGAGCAGGATCTTGCGGACCCCGACGACGACGCGGTGCTGCTGCGCCGGGTCCTGACCCGCCAGGGCAAGAGCCGCGCCTGGATCAACGGCCGCCCGGTCGCGGTCGGCCAGCTGCGCACATTGGGCGAGTGGCTGGTGGACATCCACGGCCAGCACGCCCATCAGCAGCTATTGCAGCGCGACACCCAGCGCCTCTGGCTGGACGGCTTCCTCGAAGGCGACCGGGTCTCCCACGTGCGCGAGGCCCACACGGCCTGGCGCGAGGCCGCCCGCGCGCTGGAGCAGGCCCGCGAGAGCCAGGCCGACACCTCCGACCGCCTCGACCTGCTGCGTTTCCAGACCACCGAGCTGGCCGAACTGGCCCCGGTCCAGGACGAATACCCGCAACTGCTGGCCGAGCAGAACCAGCTCGCCCACGGCACCGAGGTGCTGAGCGCGCTGCAGACCGCCAGCCAGCAGATCGAGGACGACGCCGGCGTCGATGCCCAGATCGGCCATGTGCTGCACGCGCTGCAGGACGCCGCGCAGCACGACGAACGGGTGAACCCGACGCTGGAGCTGCTGGAGTCCGCGCGCATCCAGATCACTGAGGCCGGCGACACCCTGCGTCGGCTGGCCGACGCCATCGAACTGGACCCGGAACGCCTGGCCGAGCTGGACCAGCGCGTCGGCGAGTACCTGCGCCTGGCGCGCAAGCACCGGGTCGATCCCGAGGCCCTCCCGGGCCTGCACGACGAACTGCAGACCGAGCGGGACGCCCTGGAGAACGGCGACCAGACCCTCGAGGCCCTGGAGGCGCGCGAACAGGAGACCCGTACCGCCTTCGACTCGGCTGCCAAGGCGCTGAGCAAGGCCCGCCAGCAGACCGCCAAACGCATCGGCCAGGCGGTCACCGACACCATGCAGGAGCTGGGCATGGCCGGCGGCCACTTCGAGATCGCGATCGAGCCCGCCGACAAACCGCAGGCGCACGGCGTGGATCACATCGAGTTCCGCGTCGCCGCGAACCCCGGCTCCGCCCCGCAGCCGATGGCGAAGGTTGCCTCCGGCGGCGAGCTCTCGCGTATCGGGCTCGCGCTACAGGTGCTGGCCAGCCAGCAGCAGACCGTACCCACGCTGATCTTCGACGAGGTCGACAGCGGCATCAGCGGCGCGGTCGCCGAGGTCGTCGGGCGCAAGCTGCGCACCCTGGGCGAGCGCCATCAGGTCCTGTGCGTGACCCATCTGGCCCAGGTCGCCGCCCAGGCCCACCAGCAGCTGGAGGTGCAGAAATCGCACGGCAAGGACGGCACCCGCACTGCCATCCAGCCGCTGGACGACGAGCGCCGCGTCGAGGCCCTGGCCCGCCTGATCGGCGGCACCCAGCTCACCGAAACCACCCGCACCCACGCCCGCGAACTCCTGTCCTCCGCCGGTTAGTCCAGCACGAAGGCCACAAAGGACAACACGCAGGATGCGATGAGCGCAGCGGATCGTGGAGCGGGCGCTACAGGATCACCACCGCTGAACCATGCGGTTCAGGACCGCGCCGGCCAGATGCCGTCCGCCAGATGGCGCGCACCGGGTGGCAGACGCGGCATCCAGTAGACCCAGAGGGCCGTGGGACCATCCTCGGTCCAGGCGGGCACCAGGGCCCGGCGATACTCCCCGCGGCCGTCCGGGTGCACACCCTCCAGGGCGTCGACGCGCGGCAGGGCCCGCGGCGGATCGGGCAGGCGAATCCACTCGCCGTGCACAAGCTCCTGCGCCGCATCCGGGGCTGATGGCGCGAGCCCCCGGAAGCGGCGCTGACGCCCCGCGTCACGGGCCGGGTCCTGCCCGGCTTTCAGCAGAATGCTGTCGGCGGCAATCTGCACGGCGGGGTAGCCCACGGGTAAGTCATATAGCGACCCGACAATGGTCGCGGTGCGAATCCGGAGGGCGCTGGAGCAGAACGCCCGGTGGTTGGCGAAGCCCCGCTTCAGCGTCCCGTACACGAACAGGTCGACGAATCCCGCCATACCGATGGCTACTCCTGCGGGAAACGCACTACCGGGCGCCACAGGCGCGCGGACTCCGGCACCTGGCCGGGCCAGTCGACCACGTAGTCGATCAGGGGGAGGTCGGGGGCATCACACTCGCGGATGACCCGGCCGGCCACCGAGACGCGGGCGCGCTTGACCGTCTCCGGATCGCCCGTCAGCAGAGGGTGCCAGGTCGGCAGCGGGTGGCCCTCGAAACGCAGGCGATAGGCACAGGTGGGCGGCAACCAGTGATAGTGGGGCAGGTCCTTTCGGGTCAGCTGGATGCAGTCCGGCACGAAGTCCCGGCGGTTGGCGTAGTCCGAGCAGAAACCGGTCTCGCAGTCGAGCAGGTCGCAGGCCAGCCAGGTAAAGGCCAGCTCGCCCGAGTCCTCGTCTTCCAGCTTGTGCAGGCAGCAGCGCCCGCAGCCGTCGCACAGGGCCTCCCACTCTTCGTGGCTCAGGGTCTCGAGCGGGCGCTCCCAGAACGGGCGGGCATCCGGCGCGGCCGATTCACTCATGATCCCCGTAGTCCTCGCCCAGGCGGCGGCGCCCTTCGTCGCGCAGGCGTTCCACGGTCTGTCCCCAGCGCTCCTGGGTCACGTAGTGCATCAGCACACGCCCGCGGCGCGGGACCAGAATGGCCAGCCCGTCCTCGGGGTAGAGCCAGTAGCTGTGATCGGAGTCCATGCGCAGGCGCTCGCGCGGCTCGCCAAAACGCTGGGTAATCAGGTCCTCGGTCCAGTGGGCGCGCGGTATGTAGCTCATCTCGACGATCGGGACGTTGCCCAGCGATGTCAGGGCGTCGTCGCTCAGTCCGTAGCGCCGGGCCCCGCTGGGCATGGGCCGCTCGGACGTCGTCTCGGCCTCGATCCGGTCCAGCGCCGCCTCATCCAGATCCGGGCGCAGGATCAGGTTGGCCTCGAACGGGGGGATGCGCGCGTTCACGTAGTAGGCCTCCACCGAACGCGAACCGTCGGCATCCACGAACAGGCGGATGTCCGGCACCGGCAGGCGGCCCATCAGGTCGGCCATGGTGGTCTCGCCCAGCACGATGCCCAGCACCCGCGTGCGCTGGCGATCCCCTACCTCGATCTGCCACGGAAGGTCGGAGAACTGCTGACTGCGCATGCCACCCGGGTTGGAGTAGACCCACATGGCCAGCGCCAGGATGACCCCCATCGCCACCAGCCCGATGATCCAGCGTATGCGCATTCCGCGCCCAGGATCATCACTCTTCGAATCAGCCATCTGCCCGAAGGAATCGTCTTTCGCATTCTCCCGATTTTCGGTGGATAAACCTTTCTCCGAGCGATCTATATTTGAGACTTGCCTGCCTGAAGGCCGATCCACATCAGTCTCCCCTGAAAGCATGTAATCGTACGCTGCGCGCTTCTCTGCATCCACGAGTGTCTCGTAAGCCGCTTGAGCTTCTTTGAACTTGGATTCAGCAGTTTCACTACCAGGGTTCCGGTCCGGGTGATACTTCATCGCGATAGATCTAAACGCCGCCTTTATCTCGTGCGTTAATGCGTCAGAGTGGACACCCAACACTTGGTAGTAGTTGCTCTTCCCCATGTCTTGTTCCTTCTGAGCGCAGCTACGCATTCAGCTAACTGAGGGCGCTGAGATTAACGGGCATGTGAATCAACGGTCATAAACATCAGCGTGGCGGGCACTGTGCGGCGCCTCGTATAATGCGACGCTTGCCCGACCACCGGATACCAGCCCGCCATGTTCGCACGTTTGTCTGCCTGGATCACCGCCCGCTCCGTCCCCGGCGAAAGCATCGGACGCATCCTGATCCTGGCCCCGCGGGCCACCCTCGTGACCGCCGCCGACTGGCTGCAGGAACTCGCCGCGGGCGGCGGCCCCATCGCGCTGGGCGTAACCGACTGCCGCCAGGACCGCGAGGCCGAGGGCCTGATCGAGGGCGTGCCGGCGCTGGCCATGCATCCCGAGCTGGCCACGACCCGCCTGGGCCGTCTGCAACCGCGGGCCGTCGTGGTCATCGGCCCGCTACAGGCCGGGGATCATGACTTGGGGCCGGCCCTCGATACGCTCACGGCGCCCCGCATCTGGGTCAACGCCGCGGGCGATGGCGCAACCCGCACACAGTGGGATGCCGTGTTCGCCGTGCGCGAGGGCGCCCGGGACGGCGCCGAGGTGATCGGCGATCCGATCGCCGGCGCGGTGGAACTGCCAGCCCCACCGGAAGGCGACGCCGGATTCTGCGAACGTTTTCGCGAGTACCACGAGAAGGGTCATCCGATCCTGCTGGCGCCCAATACCGGCCCCGGCGAGGAGGCCTTCGCCTTCGCCGTATTGTTCGCAGTACTTCGCAAGAGCGCGGCCATCCTGCTGCTGGCACCCGCCGACCCGGCGCGCCACGAGCCGGTCTATCGCGACGCGATCAAGTACTCGCTGCCGATCATCCGCCACAACCGCTTCATGACCTCCTTCGTGCCGCGCAAGAACCGCGTCTACTACATCGAGGACCCGGAGACCCTGCACGCCGCCTACACCTGCGCCGACATAACCCTGCCGGGTGGCACCCTGGCCGCCAGCGAGACCCCTCCGGACCTGGGTCTGCCACTGGCCTGTGGCAGCGCGGTGATCTGCGGCCCGGCGGAGCACGAACGCCACCCGGATGCCGCCACCCGCCTGCGCATGGCCGCCGAACACACCGGCCTGGTCGCCCGCGGCGAGGACCCCGAGGCGGTGGCCGAGGAGGTGCTTGCGCGCCTGGCGGAAGGGATCGACCCGGCGGCACGGCGCGCACGCCTCGCTGAATGGCAGTCCCGCCAGTCCGGCGCACGCGCCGCGGTGCACGCCCGCCTGCAGGCCCTGCTCGCCCCCGCCTGACCCGGCGCGGAGCCGCCGGGCGGTGAAATGCAACTAATTGATCTATAATCGGGTCAACGAGTTACAGGTTTGCCGGACAGGTTCACGCACATGATCGACGCCAGCCACTCCCTCGCGGGCATCCAGAAGGGCATGACCAGCATGCGCCAGCAGGCCCACACGGTGGCCACCGAGAACGCGGGCAGTCGCGAGAGTATGGGTGCCCAGGTGGGCATGATCGCCAGCCAGAATCAGGTCGAGGCCTCGGTGAAGACCCTGCAGGCCGAGGACCGGATGATTGGCTCGTTGCTGGACGTACGCGCCTGAATCCGGGCAACGCCTGAGAACACGACCTACCAGGAGGCTCGCCGAGTTACGCGATGGAAGTCCCGGTCACCAACCCGTCTGCTGCGGTACCGGTCGGCACACGCCCGACCGGCAGCGACCGGCTGGGCCTGGGGCAGCTCTCCACCCCGGCCGATTTCGATCGCCCGCTGAACGACCCCGAGGCCGGCGAGGCCCGCCGCCCGATCGAGGATCGCGCGGAACAGGACGAGAACCGCCGCGGCGATGCCGAACAGGACCAGGGCCTGGCCTTCCCCCCGCGCTCGGAACAGGAGATGGCCTCGCGGGCCCGGGTCGCGGCCCAGATCGAGGCCTTCCGCAGTAGTGGCAATGACGCCGAAGGGGCCGCGGCGCCGGACGGTGGCGTGCTGGGCGGCGTCGGTGTCGAGGCCCTGCGCCGCCGCGTAGAACTCGCGGTCAGTCTGGCCGGGCCGGCCGAGGAGCCACGCCGCGAACTGAACGTGGTGGTCTAGCCCTCCGCGGAGCGCACGAAGAAGGTCCACAGCGCTTCACAGGAAGGCCCGGAAGATCGGAAGAAGCGCGTTGGGGTCATGACGCAGTGCCCTCAGTCCCTGCGTGACACGCCACCCCCACGCTCTCGTCATCCCGAACACCAACAGCACCGATCAGCCGTAATCGCGAGGCGCGCAGCGCCGTGGCGATCGGCTCGCGAGCTCCCGGCGCTTCCTTCAGGTTGCATCCCTGACAGGCGGCCGTGCCGGCTACTGCAGGCGCGGCGCTGCTTTGGCCTGTGCCTGGTTCTGCAGCCACTCCTGGGCGCGTTCGCCCGCGTGCAGGCGCTCGTCGGGGCTCAGCTCGCGCGCCACGCGCTCGCGGTAACGCGCCGCGCTCGCAATCCCCATCTCCGCCGCGATCGCATACCACTTGAACGCCGACACATCGGAGCGTTCCACGCCCTCGCCCATCGCGAACAGCCGCGCGAGATTGGCTGCACCGCGCCCCTCGCCGGCCTCGGCCGCCAGCAGATACCACTGGGCCGCCTGTTCCGCATCCTGCGGCAGGCCCCGGCCCTCGTCGAACTTGAGCCCCAGGTTGAACATCGCCTGGGCATTCCCGCGCTCCGCGGCAATATGGAACCAGCGGGCCGCCTCGTTGGGGTTCGCCTCCAGGCCGTCCCCCTGCTCGAACAGGACGGCCAGGTTGAAGGCGGCATCCGGGAACCCGGCCTCGGCCGAACGCTGATACCACTGCGCGGCCTCGAGGGGATCCCGCGGCAGGTGCTGCCCCTCATCCAGCAGGACCCCCAGGTTGAAGGCGCACTGCGGGTCCCCGGCCTCGGCCCCCTGCCGCCAGAGGGTCATCGCGGCGGCGTGTTCGCCGCGGGCCCAGGCATTGCGAGCCTGCTCCAAGAGAGATTCTTGCGAAGAGGATTGCGCCATCACTGCCGTCCGGGATTGCCTTTGTCTCACTCTAGCGACCCCGAGAAGGGCCGTCGACAAACCGCACGAGGATGCGTGACAGAAACCACGCCCTGGTCGAAACACAAAGCTGTGATGAATTTCCCGAAACACCGGAGGGGGCTCAAGGGTCAAGAGATGTGAACGCAGTTGCGCGTTTACATCCACCTCAATGGACAGGAGTTTCCATGAAGCATTCCACCAAGATCCTGGCCGCCGCGGCCATCGCACCCTTTGTACTTCTGATGGGCTGCTCCGACGGCGACATGGGCATGGACGAGTTCGAGGAACAACAGATGCAGGAACAGCCCGAGGGGGGTGAAGGCGGCATGCAGAGCGCCCCGCCACCCGAAGGGAGCATGCAGGAGCCGCCGCAGGACGGCGAGATGCAGCAGCCCCCGTCCGATGGCGGCATGGAACCGGAGGGTGACAACAACTTCTGACCCTCGGGCGCCCCGCCGGGGCGCCCCCTCCGAATCAACCAAAAAAGCCCCGGCACGCGCGGCGTGCCGGGGCTTTTTGTTTCGGGTCAGCCGGGATCAGTTGCTGAAGGTATCCTCCATCTCGTCCCCGGCATCCTCCATCGCGTCGCCAGCATCGTCCATGGCGTCGTCGATGTTCTCGCCGGCCTCTTCCGCCGGGCCCTGATTGTCACAGCCCGCGAGGGTCGCGCTGCCCAGCGCCATCATCAGGGCAAGCATCAGAATCGTCAGTCGTGATTTCCACATGGTGTTCTCCTTTACCGTTGCAGTCCGTTCCGGATCATTCCCTACGCACGGGCGGATCACCCGCCGTCGGGACACTCGGCTCTAAGGCCCGGTTGAGCGCCGTTGGTTCGATTCGTTCGGCCCCTGCGCCTGCAAACTGTGATGCACACCCGCGGAAACCGATCCATAAAAAAGGCCGCGGACAACGCCGCGGCCAATCGGAGGCACATGCAAACCCCGTTCGGGGGTCTCAGAAGCGGTGCTTCAGGCCCACCGAGAAGGTGCGCGGCTCATTGGGCCGGGCCCCGTCCGGATACCGCGAGATGATGCTCTGCTCGTCCAGCACATTGGTGGCGCGCACGAACAAGTCGGTATCCTTGCCCAGCGGATATCGGCTTACCAGGTCCAGCGTGGTCAGCGACTCGGTGCGATTGAAGCCGCCCGACGCACGATTACAGCCGTCACTGCTGCAGGTCTCGTCGATGTACTTCAGGATGGCGTAGTTGTTCCAGCCACTGCCATGCTCGAGCCCCGCGCGCAGACTGAACTGGTGACGCGGGATCGCCTGCAGGCGGTCTCCCTTCTGCACACCGGAAACCGCGTTGTCCGCGCTGTATTCGGCGCTGGTGTAGGTATAGCTAGCCTCCAGCGGCGCCCGGAAACGGCCGAGATCCATGCTCGTGGACGTACGCAATTCCAGACCGGAAATCACCGCCTCTCCGGTAGTGAACGTCCCGGAGGTGGATCCGTCCGAGCAGGGCGTGGCGATCGAGCAGTTCTGCACGAAGTCGGAGAAATCGCTGTAGAAGCCGATGGCCTCGACGAAGGCGTTATCACCCTGATAACGGGCACCCAGTTCCCAGTTGGTGCTGGTTTCCGGATCCTGTTCCTCGGTCGCACCGCCGCCCAGGGGGGCAAATCCCCGGTGTACGCCGGCAAGGACCTGCCAGCGATCCGTCACGTCATAGGTAAGCGAGGCCCCGGGCAACCAGATGCTGCTCGAATTGGAACGCCGGGAGTCCACAACCGTGCGCTGCGCGTCGCCGTATTGAGTACGCGAGGTCTCGACGTCCTCGTAGCGCAGCAGGAGGTTGGCGGTCAGCCGATCGTTCACGTACCACTCGTCGGCCACCCAGAAACTCCAGGCCTTGGCATCCTCGAACCGGTTGTTGCTGCCCGTCGGCTGGATCGTATCCTGGTAGACCAGCGAGCCGTTCACCTGGTCATAGATATCATCCGGCTGGAACCGATCCATCTCGTCCTGATGATAGCGGGCACCCGCGCGCAGCCAGTGGTCCCCGAAGTCCATGCTCAACTCGGTCTGGACACCCTCGGAGACATACTCGCGGTTGTTGTTGCGATACGTCAGGTCCGCAACATCCTCCTCGCCCCGGAGGATCCGCTGCGCGGTGGCATCCCCCTGGTTGGCGTCGTCGATAAACGCACTGCCGCCACCAAGTTTGAACCAGTTACGCGCGAACTCGTTGCGGTACAGGGTGGTGGTCATGCGTACGCGATCCGACCAGTCGATGTCGTGCGTCAGGCTCAGCCCGAGGTGATCGTTATTCATCTGGTCGATCTCGGAAAGGCCGTATCGCCGGTTGGGGTCCCGCGCGAAATCCTCGTCGGTCAGACCGAGGTAGGTCTCGTTCGAGGTCTCCTCCGAATACTGGATCTTGGTCTCGATGCTCTGGCGCTCACCCTCCCAGCGCAGTTTTCCGACATAGTCCTGGATGTCGTACCCGGTATCCCGGTTGCTGCGATCGATGTCCTTGAAACCGGCCCCGTCCCGCTGGACCGTCTCGATCATGTAGCTCCAGTCGCCGGAACGGTCGCCAAACATGGCATGCACATCGGTGCCGCCGCGATCGTTCACCACCGCCTCGATGGACCCTTCACGTTCGCGGGGGAGTGGCGTGGACACCAGGTTGATCACCCCCCCGGTCGTCTGGGGGCCATGGCGCAGCAATGGCGCTCCCTTCAGTACCTCGATCTCGTGGATCCGCTTGGCGGTCGGGAAATAGTAGGCCGCCGGGTTGGAATACGGGGCCGGGGCGATCAATACGTTGTCCTCCATCAGCGTCACCTTGCTGCTGCGCCCCGGCGGCGCCGCCCGGATACCGATATTCGGCCGCAGGCCCGCGCCATCCTCCTCCCGCACATAGACACCGGGCACCGTCTTGAGCGCCTGATGGATATCGGTGGTCCCTTCGGTTTCCAGTTGGTCACGCCCGACAACGGCCGCTGAACCGGGCAGCCGCTGCGTCGCGGTCACATCCCCGAGAATCTGGACCGGTGCAAGCCGGGCCTCGGGTTCGGGGACTGTCCCTGGGTCGGCTTCCTGGGCATGGAGCGCGGGAATACCCGCGACCCCGGCGATCGCGAGCACGATCGCCCGCCGTTTCCAGGCGCCGTGGATGGGCGAACGCGTTGCTCGCGGTTCGGTTCGGTGGGTCGGCTGGTGGTTTCGAGCCATGGTGGTCTCCCTTGAATAGCCAGTATCAATACCGCCCGGACGTCGAGACGCCGCGGATCGGTGACGGATTGGAGGCTGGCTGAGGGAGGGGCTCCCCTGGCTGGCAGGTGTCACGGTACGGACCGTGACGGGTGTTTCGTGTGGTTCTACTTGGTCAGGATCAGCTTGTCGTTCGCGGTGCGGCGCAAGGTGTACCACTCGCCACGGTGGCAGATGCGGATCTGCCGCGCGGGTCCCAGCAACTGTTCGCTGGCGATCTCGCGCGGGCCCGTCTGCTCGCGGGCGGCGGGCTTGACCGATTCAGAAGAGCCGGAATTCATCGTTCCCCCTCCGGTTCGGAGACGAAGGCCATGCGGCCCACCCCGGACTGGCGCACCTCGGCCATCACCCGGGCCAGCCGCTCGTAGCGGGTGTCGCGGTCCGCGCGCAGGTAGATCGCGACGTCCGGTTGTGTCTCGAGCACATCGCGCAGGCGCGTCGGGAGCTGCTCCAGCGCAATCGGCTCGTTGTTCCAGTAGAGATCGCCACCCCCGTCCAGCGCCAGGGTGACGCTTTCGGGCAGTTCGTCCACTGGCTCGCTGGTGGCCTGGGGAAGATCCAGATCCACCGAGTGTGTGATCACCGGCGCGGTGATGATGAAGATCACCAGCAGCACCAGCATCACATCCACCAGCGGGATCACGTTCATGTCCGACATCGGCTCGTTGGAATCACCCATGCGTCCGAAGGCCATCGCTCATACCCCCTGATGCAGGCCGTCGTCCGGCAGCGCATGCGGATCGGTACGGCGGTCGCGGGCCTGGCGTGCATTGCCCGGCATCAGGTCAGAGTGCATCAGCAGGGCATGCACATCATGCGCGAAGGCCTCGAAATCCTGGTGCAGCAGACGCTGGGAACGATTGAAGATATTGAAGAATGCGACCGCCGGAATGGCCGCGGCCAGACCGGCGGCCGTCGCCACCAGGGCCTCACCGAGCGGCCCGGCGACCAGGTCCATGGATACCGACGACTCCTGCGAGATGTCGATCAGCGCGCCGTGGATCCCCCAGACCGTACCCAGAAGCCCGACGAACGGTGCCAGCGCCCCGACCGAGGCGAACACGATGTTGCCGGCCTGCATGCGCAACAGCTGGCGGTCCATCGCCTGGCGGATTCGGCGCACCACGTGGTCGTCCAGACGCTGCTCGGCCTTGTCCGAGCCATCCCGCACACCGCGATAGTCGTCGAACGCCGCGAACGCCTCCTGGCCGATCGCCGCCAGCGGACCGCGCTGATCACGGATCGCATCGTGAAAGGCCGGCGCCGTCTGGCTCGCATCAAAGGCCTCCAGCGTCGCGCGGTTGTCGCGGCGCACACCGAACAGCGTGAACAGCTTGCTCGCGGCAATCGCCCAGGTCGCCACCGACATCACCAGCAGGACCAGGAAGACCGCGATCAGCACCGGGTCGCCATGGCGAAACACGTAGAAAACATCGAACTCGTTCATGCAGTCATCCTCGACGGCGCCCCTGCGGCGGGGCTCACGCGTTTATCGAATCGAAAATTCCATTGGCACCAGGACCACGCCCTCCACCGCGCGGCCGCCACGGCGCGCCGGCTCGAATTCCCAGTGCTCGATCGCTGCCTGAGCGGCCTCGTCCAGACGCCGGTGGCCACTGCTCTCCTCCACCGACCAGTCCAGCGGCTGCCCCTGCGCGGAAACCCGGACCCGCAGGAGCACGGTCCCCTCCTCGCCACGACGCAGCGAGATCCGCGGATAGTCGGGCGGCGGATTGCTCAGGTAATCCGCCCCGAAACCCGGCTCCTCGAAGGGCTCGTCCTCCTGCCCCGCCGGCCCACTGGCGGTCGCGCCCGTCTCCGCCTCCTCGTCCCGCTCCGGGGTGAATCCGGCCGGCTCTGGTTCCGGCTCTGGTTCCGGCTCTGGTTCCGG
>NZ_KE384405.1:0-14937 GCF_000425605.1 Thioalkalivibrio sp. ALE17 | reverse complement strand
GGCTCCGGCTCTGGCTCTGGCTCTGGCTCTGGCTCTGGCTCTGGTTCCGGTTCCGGTTCCGGTTCCGGTTCCGGTTCCGGTTCCGGTTCCGGTTCGTCCAGTGTCTCCGCAACGGCCTCGGGTTCAATCGCCGGCTCGCCCGGCAGGACGCTATCCAGATCGACCCAGTGGGCCTCCATGCCACCGCCCCGGGTGCCTATGGATTCCGGCTCGGCATCGCGCATGACCCAAAGCGAACCCAGCACTCCGGCATGCAGCGCGAAGCTGGCGGCCACCCCCAGCGCCAGCGTTCGCCGGCGTCCGGGGGGAGTTGTGTTCGTACGTTTGGCCATCATCGAGCACGCTCGCTGCAAGGACTGGACACCTTCAGCCGGGTCCGGTGATCGTGGCGGGCGCGGAGGATGATCCGGTCGCCGTTGCCATCAACGGAGGGCACCCTATACGGAATGAGAATGGTTTGCAATATCACTATCGGAAATGAAGCCCCGAGCACGGCACATCGGGCGGGCCCGGAACGAAAAAACCCGCCCCGGCGGCACCGGAGCGGGTCGGACTGGCGAGCCTTCACGCCTCGTGGTCAGGCCAGCGTGGCGCCGGCCCGGCACGCTCAGTGCTGGTGACCGCCCTCGCCATGGGCGTGGCCGTGCTCCAGCTCTTCGGCGGAGGCCTCGCGGACCTCGACGATCTCGACGTCGAAGTTCAGGGTCTCGCCGGCCAGCGGGTGGTTCCCGTCGACCGTGGCGGTATCGCCCTCGACCTTGGTCACGGTGACGGTCAGCGGGCCGTTTTCGGTCTGCGCCTGGAATTGCATGCCCGGCTCGACGGATTCGACGCCCTGGAACGCATCCATCGGGATCTCCTGGACCATGGCATCGATCTTCTCGCCATAGCCTTCTGCCGGGGAGACCTTGGCCTGGACCTTGTCACCGGCGGCCTTGCCTTCCAGCTCCTTCTCCAGGCCCGGGACGATCTGGCCGTTCCCGTGCAGGTAGGCCAGCGGCTCGCGGCCTTCGGAGCTGTCGATCTTCTCGCCAGCGTCGTTGGTCAGGGTGTAGTGGATGGCCACCACGGCGTTCTGCGCGACTTGCATGGGCTTTGCCCTCTTAATACATGAACTTGTAAGGGTAACGCGGAACACGGCCGCGCGTCAGGTCCACCCGCCGGCGATACGGTTTCCGGCGGGTGGCCAATCGGGTCAGGCGGCCTTCTGCAACAGGAGGCGATTGAGCCGCGCGACGAACCCGGTCGGGTCCTCCAGTTGCCCGCCTTCGGCCAGCAGGGACTGCTCGAACAGCAGCGAGGCGAGGTCGTTGAAGTCGTCTCCTTCGGCGGCCTTCAGACGCTCGACCAGCGGGTGCCCCGGGTTGACCTCCAGCACCGGCTTGCCGGAGAAGGTCTCCTGGCCGGCCTGCTTGAGCAGTTCCTGCAGGTACAGCGCCATCTCGTGCTCGCCGAGCACGATGCAGGCCGGAGACTCCACCAGCCGCCGCGAGGCGCGCACACTGTCGACCCGATCGCCCAGCGCCTGCTGCAGGCGTTCGGGCAGATCGCCCAGATCGTCGTCGCCCGCCGGCTCGTCGCTACCACTCTTCGGGTCTGCCTCCTCGCCGATGATCTTGTCGAGGTCCAGGTCGCCCTTGGCAACATTCTTGATCGCCTTGCCATCGAACTCGCGCAGGTGCGACAGCAGCCATTCGTCGACCCGGTCGGACAGCAGCAGCACCTCGATCCCGTGCTTGCGGAACACCTCCAGATGCGGGCTGTTGCGCGCGGCGGAGGCATTATCGGCGGTGATCACGTAGATCGCCTCCTGACCGTCCTTCATGCGCTCGATGTAGTCCGCCAGCGCCACGTTCTGGGTGTCGTCACTATTGTGCGTGCTGGCAAAGCGCAGCAGCTTCGCGATGGTCTCCTGATTGGCGAAGTCCTCGCCGGGGCCTTCCTTCAGCACCCGCCCGAAGTTCTTCCAGATCTCGGCGTATTTCTCGGGTTCGTTGTCGGCGATGGACTGCAGAAGCCCGAGGATCTTCTTCACCGAGCCGGAGCGGATCGAGTCGACCAGGCGGTTGTCCTGCAGGATCTCGCGCGAGACATTCAGCGGCAGGTCAGCCGAGTCCACCACACCGCGCACGAAGCGCAGGTAGTTGGGCAGCAGCTTTTCCGCGTCGTCCATGATGAACACGCGCTTCACGTAGAGCTTGACCCCGTGACGGGCATCGCGGTCCCACAGGTCAAACGGGGCCCGCTTCGGGATGTAGAACAGCGTCGTGTACTCCTGGCGCCCCTCGACGTGGTTATGCGTCCAGGCAATCGGGTCCTCGAAGTCGTGCGCGACGTGCTTGTAGAACTCCTGGTACTCCTCGTCGCTGATCTCGCTCTTCGAACGGGTCCACAGCGCGCTGGCACGGTTGACCGTTTCCCATTCGTCGGTCGGGTTGCCCTCGTCATCCGACTTGCGCATGCGGATCGGGAATGCCACATGATCCGAATACCGCCCGATGATGTGGCGCAGGCGCATGGGCTCGAGGAATTCGTCGGCGTCTTCCTTCAGCGTCAACGTAATCTCGGTGCCAGCCTCGGTGCGCTCGCAGGCAGTGATGGTGTATTCGCCGTCGCCCCGTGACTCCCAGCGGGTACCCGCATCCGGCTCACTGCCGGCTCGGCGGGTCTCCAGGCGCACCTCATCGGCCACGATGAACGAGGAATAGAAGCCCACCCCGAACTGGCCGATCAACTGCGAGTCCTTTTTCTGGTCCCCGGTCAGCTTCTCGAGAAACGCCTTGGTGCCGGAACGCGCAATAGTCCCGATATGCTCGACCACCTCGTCCCGGGACATGCCGATGCCGTTATCGCGCACCGTCACCGTGCGGGCCTCCGGATCCACCTCGACGTCGATCGCCAGTTCCGCCGGCTGCGGAATCGCCTCCGGCTGGGCCAGGGCCTCGAAGCGCAGCTTGTCACAGGCATCGGCGCCATTGGAGATCAGCTCGCGCAGGAAGATCTCGCGATTGGAGTACAGCGAGTGGATCATCAGCTGCAGGAGCTGACTGACCTCGGTCTCGAAGCGGCGGGTCTCGGGTTGCGGTGCGGTCTGGGTTTCGCTCATGGCCTGCTGGTCCCTTGATTGATCTCGACACGTCGCAAGGTAGGGTCGCCCGCGCCGTTTTCAAGGACAGCAGCCTGGTAAAGCCCACCGGCACCCTCCGGATCCAGGACCTGCCACACCGGCGCCAGCAGCTCGGGGAGATGCGTCTCCAGCTGCCACGGGGGCCGCAGCACCAGCATCCCGGAACCCGCCAGCCCCATGTGGCGTTCGGGGTCGGGTGCGATGCGCAGCTCGCTGGCCAGCCACGGATCCTCCAGTTCGGCTCTCAAGTGCTCGCGCATCGCGTGATCCGGCCGGCCCGCGAGGATCGGATACCAGATCAGGATGATCCCCGTGTTCCAGCGACGGCGGATCGTGGTCACCATCTCGGCCACTTCGCGATACTCGGCCCCGCGCTCGTAGGAGGGGTCCAGCAAGGCCAGGCCACGGCGCGGCTCCGGGGGAAACAAGGCCCGCGCGGCCTCGCGCGCGTCGCGTTTGTGCACGTGACAGCGCGGATCCCCCGCCAACCGCGCCCGCAGACGTCCGTATGCCTCGGGATGCAGCTCGCAGGCGATCAGTTGATCGCGTTCGCGCAGCCGCGCCTGGATCAGCAAAGGGGATCCCGGGTACTCCGTCAGACGCGGGAGCCGGGGCTGCATAGACCGCAGCGTGCCGAGAAACTCCCGCACGACGGAGGGCAAGGGCTTTTCCGTCGCCCACAGGCGGGCGATACCGGCCGCGGCCTCGTCGGTCTTGCGCGCCCGCGCACCGGTCAGGTCGTACCCGCCGGCACCCCCGTGCAGGTCCAGTGCCACGAAGGGCTTGTCGCGACCGCGCAGGGATTCCAGAACCTGCCAGAGGACCAGGTGCTTGTGCACATCGGCGAAATTGCCGGCGTGATAGTCGTGTTGGTAGCTGAGCATGCGTCCCTCAAACAAAAAGCCACCGCGAGCGTACCCGCGGTGGCTCAAGAAGGGCAGCCGATAGCGACCGCCCTCGACCGTGTGACCGGTTTACTGGTTGACCGGAGACTCCGGGTCCAGCAGATACGCCATCACGTGCGCGATCTGCTCTTCGGTCAGGAAGTTGTTGTGGCCAAAGCGCGGCATCTTGGTGCACGGGAAGTACTGGTGGGGGTTGGACACCACCTGATGCACGTAATTCACGACCGAGCTGTCGGTTCCACGGGTGGCCCCGTAACCCGCCAGGCTTGGGCCCAGCGTGCCGTAGAGCTCCTCGGCTGGATCCATCTGGTGGCAGGCATAGCAGTTGCCGCCCGGCTCGCGGGTACCGTGGTCGTCATTGCGATGACCGATCCGATAGCCGTAACCGGAACGCGCCAGCTCGGCACCCCGACGCCAGTTCCCCAGGCGCGGGCCGCCCGGCGGCTCTTCGTAGCTCTCGCGCGCCATCGCGATGACCTCGCCGGCCGTATCGGCATCCGGCTCGCCTTCGAGCGAACAGGCCGCCTGGATGCCATCCTGGACCATACGGTCCCGGGCTGATCCACCCTCCTGTGCCTCCTGCTCGAAGCTGTAGCTGTCCGTCTCCAGCACGAGGTATTCCGCATACTCTTCGGCGGTCATCGCCGTAATATCGACTTCGCCGCCTCGCTCGCCCATCCAGCCGTCGCAGCCTGCAATCAGCGCCGTCGACGCCACGATGGCCAAGCTCGCCCCCACTGTCTTGTTACTGAGCATCCCTGATATCTCCTCTTGCGTCGGCTGTTGCCGCTTCTTGCCCGCGGTGAGACCAGCGCCTCAAGGCATTCAGCCCGGCTGCCCTGATGGCTGGAGCGTCTCGTTCCCGTCCGGGACCCGCGCGCGGACGGGAGGCCGAGCGCGATGGGACCCTTTTCTGAATCCCCGCAACCCTGCGCGGGGACTCAAAAAAGGGCAGTCCTTGCGGACTGCCCCGATCCAGCAAATGGCTTACTGGTTGTTGACCGGCGACTCCGGATCCAGCAGGTAGGCCATGATATGGCTGATCTGCTCGTCGCTCAGGAGCTGGTGACGGTCGGAGTTGAAGCGCGGCATCTGCGTGCACGGGAAGTACTGGTGAGGATTGGAAATCACCTCGTGCACGTAGCGCAGGACGGCTTCGCTGGTGCCACGGTTGGCCCCGTAGTTCTGCAGGCTCGGGCCGATCGTGCCCTGCTCGGACACGCGCGGATCGAACACGTGGCAGTTGTAGCAGTTGCCACCCGCCTCGCGCTGGCTGTGGTCATCCGTACGGTGACCCTGGCGGTAGCCGTAGCCGGAGTCGGCCAGTTCGGCACCCTTGCGCCAGTCGCCCAGCTCGATGCTTTCCGGTGCCTCGTAGGACGCACGCGCCATCGCGACCACACGGCCGGCGGTCTCGCCGTCCGGGTCACCTTCCATGGAGCAGGCCTTCTGCAGTTCATCCTGGGTCATGCGATCACGCCAGGTACCGCCTTCCTGCATCTCCTGATCACGGAAGCTGTCCGTCTCGAAGATGAGGTGTTCGGCGAGTTCCTCGGCGCTCATCGCGGTGATGTCGACATCCGAACCCTTGCTCCCGTCGGCGACAGCGCAACCTGCGGTCAGGGCGACGGATGCGAACGCGGCCATGCCGGCCGCAACAGCATTCTTCTTAAACATACTTGGTGTCTCCTATTGCGTCCGTAGGTTACCGCTTCAGGTCGGGCAGGACGGCCGGTTCGCCGCGCGCCGCATCGTTCCAGAACGAGATCAGAGCGGTGTTGACCGGGGTGTCCGCCTTGATACCGGCGTGACGCATCTGCCACACGCAACCGCGGATACGGTGGTTCTGGCTACGCACGTTGTCGTGGCCAGCGCGGTGGGCGGGCCAGGAGACAGCCTTGGTCCATTCTTGGCCATTGCGCATTTCGGGCAGCACGGAGGCGCGGATCTGCTTGCCGGAATCGCCGTGGCAGGAGGCGCAGTTGAAGTCCATCGCACCACCGCGGCGGAAGAAGAGCACCTCACCGGCGTCGCGCATGGCCTGCTCTTCCGGGTGATCCAGCGGCGGGTTCCACGCCATCCCGGAGGACTGGTGGGCGATATAGGTGGTCAGCTGCATGATGTCGGAGCCGTTGCCGTGACGGCGGGCCACCGCGGGATCATCGCTGGTGAAGCCCTGCAGTTCCTTCATGCAGTGCACCAGGCGCATCTCGAAGTCCATCACCTTGCCGGTGTCTTCGAAGTAGCGCGGCAGCTCGACGTAAGCACCCTCAAGCTCGCCCGGGCCCTTGCCGAAGTCGCAGCCTTCCAGGGAGACGTTGTTCGGGCCACGCTCGGCGTAGAACAGTTCTTCGCCTTCGTCGATCAGCCACAGGGCGGGGTTGTCCGGCATCATCATGATATTCATTTCACTCTGATGCAGGTAGGCGGAATCGGGATTGTTCTGCAGCAGGTTCTGCAGGACATCATTGGGGTCCTGCCACTCGCCGGCCTGAGCTGCAGCCCCAACAGCCATTGCTACGGGCAACGCAAGCAATGCTTTCTTGAACATGGAAACCTCCATCACACGGGTTTTTTTCGATGAAGCCCGGGACTGATCTGGCCCGGACCTGTGTAGCAGAGTGCTGAACCCGAGTCCGTGCTGTCAACACAAAAGACTATATTAGCGTTTCCTAAAAGTCTGTTTTTGAAAGGTTCTTGGGCATCAACACCGAGGGGCAGACGGGGGACCACTCCAATCTATTCCCGGTTTTGGGGAATTTTTTTCAGGCGCCGTTCAGCACGGCCCGGGCGCGCAAGAAACTGAAAAAAGAGATGAAGATTCCCCGCAGGGGGAACAAAGCACGCAGACCAGCCGCCGCGGAGGCGGGAAGAATCATCGGGGGGACGGAAGGAAGGGAGAAAAACCGGCACGCGACGGGCGCCGGATCATTCGTGGTTCAGAACCCCCTCGTGCGCCAGCAACAGGCGCTTGACCTGGGCCAGCTCGCCCACCTGATCGCCTGCGTAGCCGCCCACATCATGGGTACGACGAAAGCGGGAGGACACGACCCGATGGCAGGGGATGAACAGCGGCCAGGGGTTGGCGCGACAGGCCTGCCCCACGGCGCGGGGCGCCGAGCCCACGCGGGCCGCAATCTCGGAATAGGTGCGGACCTCGCCGACCGGGATCTCCGACAGGGCCGCCCAGACGCGGCGCGCATGGGCACTGCCCGGCGGGACCGCGGGGGTCGGCTGCCAGGCGGACGCATCCCGGCCATAGGCGTCCGGGGCAAACGGTGGCGGGCGACGATCGGCCCCCGGGATGTCGGCCAGCGGGACCAGCTCCCGGGGATCATCCGGGTCCTGCCAGTCGCAGGCGAGGAGCTCACCGTTCGCGGATTCCAGCCACGCAAAAGCCAGCGCGACTCCGGGGAGGAGACAGCGCTGGCTGCGGGTCGTCGATCCAGCCGACATCGAATAGCGAAAAGCCAGGGGTGACGGGGTCACGGCCATTTGCCGCACCCCGCCGGCCGGCGTTACTTCGCCGCCTTGACGTCTTCCTTGATGCGGGCGGCCTTGCCGGTGCGGTCGCGCAGGTAGTACAGCTTGGAGCGACGCACCTTGCCGCGGCGCTTCACCTTGATCTCGGCGATCTGCGGGCTGTGGGTCTGGAACGTGCGCTCCACACCGTTACCGTAGGAGACCTTGCGCAGGGTGAACGCGGAGTTGAGGCCGCGGTTGCGCACGGCAATCACCGCGCCCTCGAAGGCCTGCAGGCGCTCGCGGTCGCCTTCGCGCACCTTCACCTGCACCACCACGGTATCGCCGGGCCCGAAGGCGGGCACATCCGACTTCATCTGCTCGGCTTCCAGTTCCTGAATGACGTTATTCATTACTCGACCTCAATCATCGCTTTCGGTGCGCGAGCCGCCTGTCCGGCCACTCACACGGTATTCGTCCAACAGGGCCGCATCCTCGGCCCCGAGTTCCAGCCGGGCCAGCAGGTCCGGCCGCCGGCTCCAGGTCCTGCCCAGCGCCTCACGGCGGCGCCAGCGGCGGATGGCGCCATGGTCGCCACCCAGCAGTACCGGCGGTACTGCCCGCCCGGCCACGGTCTCCGGCCGGGTGTAGTGCGGGCAATCCAGCAGCCCGGCACTGAAGGAATCCTGTTCGGCGGAGTCCGCATGCCCCAGGACCCCCGGGAGCAGACGGGCGCAGCCATCGACGACCGCCATGGCCGCGAGCTCCCCGCCCGAGAGCACGAAGTCGCCGAGCGACCATTCCTCATCGACCCGCGCCTCGATGAAGCGCTCGTCGATGCCCTCGTAGCGCCCGCAGACCAGGGCCACCCGGGGGCGCGCCGCCAGCTCGCGCAGCATCGCCTGCCGGATCGGCCGCCCCTGCGGGGTCAGCGCGATCACGTACGGGACCGCGTCCGCGTCCGCCACCGCCGCATCCAGCGCGGACGCCAGGGGCGCGTACTGCATCACCATGCCTGGCCCGCCGCCATAGGGACGGTCGTCCACGGCCTGGTGGAAGCCGGCGCCCCAGGCGCGCGGATTCCAGTATTTCAGGTCCAGCCGGCCGCGCTCGACGGCCCGCCCGGTCACGCCGGCTTCGCCAACCGCCGCGACCAGTTCCGGAAACAGCGTGATGACGTCGAAACGCACCGGCGCCGCTTAAAAATCCGGATCCCAGTCGACCCGCACGCAGCGAGCCTCCAGGTCCACATCCAGCACGTACTGCTCGCGCACCCAGGGGATCAGGCGCTCCCGGTCACCCCGGACCACCAGCACGTCGTTGGCACCGGTCTCGATAAAGCCCGAGATGGTGCCCAGTGCCGTGCCGTCGCGATTCTCGACCGCCATGCCCAGCAGGTCGGCCCAGTAGTAGGCGCCCTCTTCGGCCGGGGGCAGCCAGTCGCGTTCGATCGCGAGTTCGGCGCCGATCAACCCGTAGGCGGCATCGCGATCCGCCGCCTCGCGGAACTTCATCACGACGCCCGCGCCATGCGCGCGGCCGCCTTCGATCTCGACCAGGCGCCAGTCGTTCCCGTAGTGCATCCACAACTGCGGGAACTCGGTAATCGCGGCGCGCGGCTCGGTCTCGGAAAACACCCGGACCCAGCCCTTGACGCCATAGACCCCGGAGACACGCCCGACGCGGATGCGCTCACCCGCCTCGTTCATGACCGCAGCCAAGCGTCAGTACAGCGGACCGGACGACCTCAGGCCGCCGCGGACTGCTGCTTGCGGTAGCCCTTGACCAGATGGTTCACGCGTTCGGACATGCCGGCGCCGTGACCCAGCCAGTAGTCCACGCGCTCGAGATCGATGCGCAGCGGCTCTTCCTGACCGCGGGCCACCGGATTGAAGAACCCGATCTGCTCCTTGTAGCCGCTATCGCGACGAGCGCGGGAATCGGTAACCACGATCGAATAAAACGGGCGCTTCTTGGCGCCGCGGCGTAGCAGGCGAATCGTAACCATGTAGTGTTGAACCCCGTGAGTCCGTTTTCTCGAGAAAACGCGCGATTATAACGAATCCGGCCAGCAACACAAGGGAAGCGGCAGGGCTCCCCACGGCTGCAAGCGGTCGTTCGCGCGAACCTTGACCATCAGCGGAACGGCATCCCGCCGCCGGGGCCACCCATACCCCCCATGCCGCCCATCTTGCCCCCCAGGGCGCGCATCATCTTCGACGCGCCGCCCTTGGAGAACTTCTTCATCGCCTTGCTCATCTGGGTGTGCTGCTTGAGCAGGCGGTTCACGTCCTGGATCTGGGTGCCGGACCCGGCCGCGATGCGCCGCTTGCGCGAGCCCTTGATCACGTCGGGATGGCGGCGTTCGTGCTCGGTCATGGACGAGATCACCGCCATCATGCGACCGATCTCCTTGTCGCTGGCCTGGTTCTTGACGGCGTCCGGCAGCTTGCCGCCACCGGGGAGCTTCTCGAGCATGGAGCTCATGCCCCCCATCTTCTGCATCTGGCCCAGCTGGTCGCGCAGGTCGTTCAGATCGAAGCCTCGCCCCTTCTTCAGCTTGCGGGTCAGCTTCGCGGCCTGGTCCTGGTCGACCTGACGGCTGGCCTCCTCGACCAGCGACAGGACATCGCCCTTGCCCAGGATGCGCGAGGCGATGCGCTCGGGATGGAACGGCTCCAGCGCATCCGGGCGCTCGCCCATGCCGATGAACTTGATCGGCACCCCGGTGATCTGGCGCACCGACAGCGCCGCACCGCCGCGGGCGTCGCCGTCCGCCTTGGTCAGCACCACACCGGTCAGCGGCAGGGCCTCGCCAAAGGCGCGCGCGGTATTCGCGGCGTCCTGGCCGGTCATGGAATCGACCACGAACAGGGTCTCGATCGGGTCGATCACCTGATGCAGCGCCCGGACCTCGGCCATCATGTCCTCGTCGACATGCAGCCGGCCGGCGGTATCCACCAGCAGGACCTCGACCCCCTCGCGGCGGGCGCGGGCCACCGCGTCATCAGCGATCGCCTCGGGCTTCTGGCTGGTGTCGCTGGGATAGAACGTGACACCCACCTGCCCCGCCAGCGTCTCGAGCTGCTGGATCGCCGCCGGGCGGTAGACGTCGCAGCTCACGACCGCGACCTTTTTCTTCTCGCGCTCGCGCAACAGGCGCGCGAGCTTGCCAATGCTGGTGGTCTTGCCCGCGCCCTGAAGACCGGCCACCAGCACCACCGCGGGCGGCTGATGGGCGAGGTTCAGGGAGGCGTTCTCGCCCCCCATGGTCGCGATCAGTTCGTCATGGACGACCTTGATCAGGGCCTGGCCCGGCGTCAGGCTGCCGATGACCTCCTTGCCCAGCGCCTTTTCCTTGACGTCCTTGATGAACTCGCGCACCACGGGCAGGGCCACGTCGGCCTCCAGCAGTGCCATGCGCACCTCGCGCAGGGCGTCCTGGATGTTGTCCTCGGTGAGCCGCGCCTGACCTTTCAGGCGCTTCATGGTCTCCTGCAGGCGGCTGGAAAGGCCGTCGAACATCGCGTGTCCTCTTCTGATCCGTGCGCGGGCGGCGGGCTTGGGCCGACCGCGGGACCGGACAGTATACCGGTCTCGCGGCCTTGCATGCAGGCCCGCCGCGGGGCGACCCGCAACCGCCGCCGGTATGTGCAATCCACCGGCATTGCAGCGATAATCCGGCGTCATGATCATTGCCACCGGACTCCTCGCCGTCGCGCTGTATCTCGCCACCGCGGGCTACCTGGCCATCACCGCCCGACGCCAGCCGCTGACACCCGGCCAGCCGCGAGCGGCCCTGGCCCTGTGGGGGCTGGCCCTGCTGGCCCACCTGGGCGCGCTGCTGCCGATGGTGCTCACCGAGGCCGGGCTCAACCTGTGCCTCGGCAACGCCCTGTCGGCGTCGCTGTGGCTGGTGGCCGCGCTGCTGTGGCTGACGAGCTGGCGCCACCCGCTGGCCATCCTCGGCGTGGTGATCCTGCCGTTGACGGCGCTCGCCGCCGTGACCGCGCTGCTGTGCGACGGCGATACCCGCTACGCCACCTCCGCGGGGATCGATCTGCACATCCTGTTTTCCGCGCTGGGCTGGGCCTTCCTCGCGCTGTCGACCGCCCAGGCCGCGGTGATGGCCGCCCAGCATCGCGCGCTGCACAACCACCATGCCTCGGGTTTCGTGCGCGCCCTGCCGCCCCTTTTCTCGATGGAGGTGTGGCTGTTCCGGATGATCTTCATCGGCTGGCTGTTCCTCGGGCTCAGCCTGCTGTCCGGCCTGGTGTTCGTGGACAACCTGTTTGCCCAGCATCTGGTGCACAAGACCACGCTGTCGATCCTGGCCTGGCTGATCTTCTCCACCCTGCTGCTGGGGCGCTGGCGCCTGGGCTGGCGCGGCACCCGCGCGCTGGCCTGGACCACCGGCGGGTTTGTCGTACTGGTGCTGGCCTATTTCGGCTCCAAGCTGGTGCTGGAGGTCATCCTCGGGCGGATCTGAATGCCCCCGAGGCGGCTTGACACCCCGGCGCCCCTTGCCTGAAATGACCCCGACGACGCCACCGCGTCCGCCCCAACCCTGACCGCAGGCCGCGCCCTTGCAAGAGATCCCGCTGTCCGTCCTGTTCGGCGCCCTGGTGGTGCTGTTCCTGCTGTCCGCGTTTTTCTCCGGCTCGGAGACGGCGCTGATGGCGCTGAACCGCTACCGGATGCGCCACCGCGCGCAGACCGGCCACCGCGGCGCGCAACTGGCCGCGCGGCTGCTGGACAAACCGGACCGGCTGATCGGCCTGATCCTGCTGGGCAACAACTTCGTCAACATCCTGATCGCGCAGATCGCCACCTTCATCGGCTGGCGCCTGTTCGGGGATACCGGGGTCGCCATCGCCACGGGCGTGCTGACCCTGACCCTCCTGATCTTCGCCGAGACCGCCCCGAAGACCCTCGCGGCCCTGCACAGTGAGCGCATCGCCTACCCCGCCGCATGGGTCTACTCCGGCCTGATCAAGGTGATGTGGCCGGTAGTGTGGCTGATCAACCTGATGGCCAACGGGGTGCTCCGCCTCTTCGGCGTGCACATGAACGCCGGCCAGCGCGCCGCGCTGAATACCGATGAACTGCGCAGCGTGGTCTCGGAGGCCGGCGCACTGATCCCGGCCAATCACCAGCGCATGCTGCTGAACCTGCTGGACCTCGAGCGCACCACGGTCGAGGACATCATGATCCCGCGCAACGAGATCGTGGTGATCGACCTGAACGAGCCATGGAACGAAGTCGAGGACCAGCTGATCCACGGGAGCTTCACGCGCCTGCCCGTGGTGGAAGGCGAACTGGACCGTATCGTCGGCTTCATCCACCGCCGTGACGTGCTGCCCCTGGTCGAGCGCGACGAATTCGGCCCCGACGACCTGCGCCAGGTGGTGACGCCCCCGTATTTCATCCCCGAGGGCACGGCACTCAACCGCCAGCTGATCAACTTCCAGCAACAGAAGAAACGCATTGGCCTGGTCGTGGACGAGTACGGCGATATCGAGGGACTGATCACCCTGGAGGACCTGCTGGAGGAGATCGTCGGGGAGTTCACCACCGACTCCCCGGCGATGAGCGACGACGTCCTGCGCCAGGAAGACGGCTCCGCCATGGTCGACGGCGGCATCCACCTGCGCGAACTCAACCGCGCCCTCGGCCTGGACCTGCCGCAGGACGGCCCCAAGACCCTGAGCGGCCTGATCGTCGAACACCTGGAGAGCATCCCCGAGGCACCGGTGAGCGTGAAGATCAACGGCGTGGTGATGGATATCGCCCAGATCAAGAACAACACCATCCGCACCGTGCGCGTGGTCGCACCGGACCTGCCCGCCACGCCCGACAACAAGGAAGCCTGATGGCGAAGGCAAAGACCCAGTACGTCTGCCGGGATTGCGGCGCGGTCAGCCCCAAATGGGCCGGCCAGTGCGGCGACTGCGGCGCCTGGAACACCCTCGAGGAGGCCACCCCGGCCGCCAGCGCCGGCCCGCGCGGCGGCTACGCCGGCGAGGCCGCCGGCATCACCCGGCTGGGCGAGGTCGAGCTGGCCGAGGTCCCGCGCACCGGCACCGGGCTGTCGGAGCTGGACCGCGCGCTGGGTGGCGGGCTGGTCCACGGCTCGGTGGTGCTGCTGGGGGGCGACCCGGGGATCGGCAAGTCCACCCTGCTGCTGCAGACCCTGGCGATGCTGCCGGTCGGCGACACGCTCTACGTGACCGGCGAGGAGTCGGCCCAGCAGATCGGCATGCGGGCCCGGCGCCTTGGTCTGGAGGTCGACGGGCTGCGCCTGCTCACCGAGACCCAGGTGGAGAACGTGATCGCCACCTGCGAGCGCGAACGCCCGCGAGTGCTGGTGATCGACTCCATCCAGACGCTCTACACCGCCGCGCTGCAATCCGCGCCCGGCTCGGTCGGCCAGGTGCGCGAGAGTGCCGCCGCCCTGGTGCGGCTGGCCAAGCAGCGCGGCATCACCGTGATTCTCGTGGGGCATGTGACCAAGGACGGCCAGCTCGCGGGGCCGCGCGTGCTGGAGCACATGGTCGACACCGTGCTGTATTTCGAGGGCGACCCGGACGGGCGCTACCGCATGCTGCGCGCGGTAAAGAACCGTTTCGGCGCCGTCAACGAACTGGGTGTGTTCGCGATGCTGGAGAACGGCCTGAAGGCCGTCTCCAACCCTTCCGCAATCTTCCTCTCCCGCCACCAGGGCCCGGTGCCCGGCAGCGTCGTGATGGTCACTCGCGAGGGCACGCGGCCGCTGCTGGTCGAGGTTCAGGCCCTGGTCGCCGAGAGCCATGCCTCGCAACCGCGGCGCATCACCGTGGGGCTGGAGCAGAACCGCCTGACCATGCTGCTGGCCGTGCTTCACCGGCACGGGGGCGTCGCCCTGTTCGACCAGGATGTCTTCATCAATGTGGTCGGCGGCGTGCGCGTGACCGAGACGGCCGCCGACCTGCCGATGCTCGCGGCCGCGCTGTCGAGTTTTCGCGACCGGCCACTGCCGCAGGAGATGCTGGCCTTTGGCGAGGTCGGGCTGGCGGGCGAGATCCGGCCGGTGCCGAATGGCGAGGAGCGCCTGCGCGAGGCGGCCAAGCACGGCTACACCCGCGCCATCGCCCCGGCGGCCAACGCGCCGCGCAAGCCCATCAAGGGCATGGAAGTCGTCGCGGTCTCGCGCCTCTCCGAAGTCCTCGACGCCCTTTAGCGGCCAGCCCCGCCCCTTCCCGGCTGGTCCGCCGGTCGCATTTACGGTGCCTTCGGCTCACCGCCTGCCCTGTTGTGGCTAGGCCTGGTTCGTCCTCCGGTGTTTACGTGCCTTCGGTCCACATACTGCCGTGCGCTGACTCGCCAGCGCGCCCCGAGTGACTTCTTTGCTCGTGCAAAGAAGTCACCAAGAAACACGCCCGACTGCCGCGACCCCGGCCCGCT
>NZ_AUDT01000009.1:0-145001 GCF_000425605.1 Thioalkalivibrio sp. ALE17 | reverse complement strand
GTCTTCACGTAGGGCTTCACGAACTGCGGCGCCATCAGCCGCACCTCGTGCCCCAGCGCCTGCAACTCACGCGCCCAGTAATGGGCACTCCCGCAGGCCTCCATGCCGATCCGGCAGGCCGGCAGCTGGGCGACGAAGTTGCGCAACTGGCTGCGCCGCAGCGCCTTCGAAAACACCTGCCGGCCCTGCGCATCCACACCGTGGACCTGGAACACGTTCTTCGCGAGATCAATACCGAGTGTTGTAACCTGCATGTGGACGCCTCCGTCTTCTTCGAGTGAGAGTGATCACCCCCACTCTGGCACATCGCGATGCCGTAATAGGGCGGGGGCGTCCATCCCATTGAGGCCGCGCAGGGGCGGTGAACGGCCGCAGGCCGGCTCGAAGGGCGCGCGCAGCGAGTAACCTCCGGACCGAACCCCCGACGCCCGCCCGGGCCAGCGCCGGGGCCAGCCACGGAGATCGCCACGGCGCTCCGCGCCTCGCGATGACCGCGGTGGTCGGGCTTGACGGGCCCGTCCGGCGTCAGGGCAGAAACTCGCCCGCCTCCAGGAAGTGCAGGGTCTCGCGCGCCACGACGGTGTCGAACAGCATGCCCATATGCGTCACCGGCAGGGTCAGGTGACGCGAGACGTCGGGGCCCCGCGTCTCGTCCAACGCGACCAGGCCATCATGGGGATGCGGCAGGCGCGCAATCAACGGGCCCGGCCCGAACGGCCGGCTGCCGGCCAGCATGCCGATGTCGCGCCCGCGCAGGATCGGGCTCCCACCGAGCAGGCCGCGTTCCAGGGGCGCGCCCAGCCACCAGCGCCCGACCCGGTTGCGCGCCAGCCGGGCCGCCACGCGGCTGCCAGCCAGGGGCGAACCCAGCATCACGATGCGGCCGGGACGCTGCACGGGCGCGACCTCGAACAGGTGGCGCACCACCACGCCGCCCAGGCTGTGGGCGACCAGGTGCACGAGGTCGCCGGGGACGTCGTCGAGAAAGGCCGCCAGCGCGCGCCCCGCCTGCTCCGGCGTCTGGCGCCGCGAGGCGTAGCGGAAGGGGTGAACCGCGTGACCGGCCGCGCGCAGGCGCCGGGCGAGCAGGGCCATCTCCAGGCCGGACATATGCCAGCCATGGACCGTAACCACACTGGTACGCATGCCGGCCATGGTGAACGACCGGCCCGTTGCCTACCCGGCCTGTTGCGTAGCGCTGGCGCGCAGGCGGATGCCCAGCTCGCGCAGCTGCTTCTCGCCGACCGGCGCCGGGGCGTCGGTCAGCAGGCAGGCGGCCGTCTGGGTCTTGGGGAAGGCCATTACGTCGCGAATGGAGTGGGCGCCGCTCATCAGCATCACCAGGCGGTCCAGGCCGAAGGCCAGGCCGCCGTGCGGCGGGGCACCGAACTCCAGCGCATCCAGCAGGAAGCCGAATTTCTCGCGGGCCTCGTCCTCGCCGATACCCAGGGCCTCGAACGCAGCCTGCTGCATCTCGGGGTTGTGGATACGGATGGAGCCACCGCCCACTTCGGTGCCGTTGAGCACCATGTCGTAGGCACGGGACAGGGCCTCGCGCGGGTTATTGCGCAGCGCGTCCGGGCTGTCCACCGCCGGGGCAGTGAACGGGTGATGCAGGGCGTACAGGCGCTTGTCCTGGTCGTCGTACTCGAACATCGGGAAGTCGACGACCCACAGCGGCTGCCAGCCCGCCTCGACCAGCTCGAGGTCGTGGCCGAGCTTCACGCGCAACGCGCCGATCGCCTCGTTGACCACAGAGGCCTTGTCCGCACCGAAGAAGATCAGGTCGCCGGCGGCGGCCGCGGTCTTTTCCAGGATCTGCCGGGTCACGTCCTCCGGCAGGAATTTCAGGATCGGCGACTGCAGCCCGCCCTCGATATCCGCCGGGTCGTTGACCTTGATGTAGGCCAGGCCCTTCGCGCCGTAGCGGCCGACGTACTCGGTGTAGACGTCGATCTCCTTGCGCGTGAGCTTGGCTCCGCCCGGCACGCGCAGCGCGGCCACGCGGCCCTCGGGGTCGTTCGCCGGGCCGTTGAAGACCTTGAACTCCACCGCCTGCATCACCTCGGTCAGTTCGGTGAACTCCAGCGGGATGCGCAGATCGGGCTTGTCCGACCCGAAGCGGGCCATCGCCTCGGCGTAGGCCATGCGCGGGAACGGATCGGGCAACTCGACACCCTGCACCTCGCGGAACAGGTGCCGGATCAGGCCCTCGGTCACGCCCATCACGTCGGCCTCGTCGACGAAGGCCATCTCCATGTCCAGCTGGGTGAACTCCGGCTGGCGATCGGCGCGCAGGTCCTCGTCGCGGAAGCAGCGGGTGATCTGGTAGTAGCGGTCCATGCCGGACATCATCAGCAGCTGCTTGAACAGCTGCGGCGACTGCGGCAGGGCAAAGAAGCTGCCCGGATGCGTACGGCTGGGCACCAGGTAGTCGCGTGCACCCTCCGGCGTGGCCTTGGTCAGCATCGGGGTCTCGAGGTCGAGGAAATCGCGTTCCTCGAGGAAGCGGCGCATGGCCGCCGAGACCTTCGCGCGCAGACGCAGGCGCTCCTGCATCACCGGGCGGCGCAGGTCCACGTAGCGATAGCGCAGGCGGGTGTCCTCGCCGACGTCCTCGTCGTCCAGCGGGAACGGCGGGGTCTTCGCGGCGTTCAGGACCTCCAGTTCCAGACCCAGGATCTCCACCGCACCGGTGGACAGGTCCGGGTTTTCGGTCCCCTCGGGACGGCGGCGCACACGACCGGTCATGCGGATCACGTACTCGCTGCGCAGCTGCTCGGCGCGGGCGAAGACGTCCTCGCGGTCGGGGTCGAACACGACCTGCACCCGACCCGTATGGTCGCGCAGATCGACGAAGATCACGCCCCCGTGGTCACGCCGGCGATTCACCCAGCCGCAAAGGGTCACCTCCGAGTCGAGTTCGTTCTCGGTGACACGTCCACACAGATGAGTTCGCATTGCGCTGTTCCAGCCGAAGGGCACGCCCGCCAGGGATCGGTGGTTCCTGAGAGGCCTGCATGGTTAGTCGGGAAAACGGGGCGCACGCGACGTCCGCACCCGCGAAAAGGCCGGAAATCTTACGATTTGCCCTGCCCTTGCGCAACCGGAGCCGGGGCCTCTTCAGGTCCTTTCAGGGGCGTGACGACCCCCATGGACATCACGAACTTGAGGCCGTCCTCCACCGTCATGTCGAGTTCAATCGCCTCTTCGCGCGGGACCATCAGCACGAAGCCCGAGGTCGGGTTGGGGGTCGTCGGGACGAATACGGTGATTACCTCGTGCTCGGTACGCTCCTGCACCTCGCCGGTGCCGACGCCGGTCATGAACCCGACCGACCACAGGCCGCGGCGCGGGTATTCGATCAGCATCACCTTGCGGAAGGCCTGGCCGCCATCCGCCAGTACCGTCTCGGTCACCTTCTTCACCGCCCCGTAGATCGAGTTAACCAGCGGGATGCGGTGCACGATGGACTCGCCCAGCGCGACCAGCTTGCGCCCGACGATGTTGGCCACGATCACCCCGGTGACGAACACCACGACGATCGCGACCACGATCCCCACGCCCGGGATGGAAAAGCCCAGCAGCGCCTCCGGCCGCCAGCCCGGCGGCAGGAGGAGGATGGTGAAGTCCAGCAGGTCGACCAGCAGCTTGATAATGAAGCCGGTGACGATCAGTGGCAGCCAGACCAGCAGCCCTGCAATCAGGTAGCGGCGCAGGGAGACCAGCATGGGTCAGGTGCTGGCCGCGGCCTTGCTCGTGGAGGTATCGGACTTGCCGGCGCCACCGCCCGAATCCTTCAGGTTGCGCTTGCCGTCCTTCTTGAAATCGGTCTCGTACCAGCCGCCCCCGGCCAGGCGGAAACCGGCGGCGGAGACCTGCTTGGTCAGGGCCTCGGCACCGCACTCGGGGCAGGTGGTGGCGGGCGGGTCGGAGATCTTCTGCAGGATCTCGGAGATCTCGCCGCAATCCTTGCACTGGTATTCATAGATGGGCATGGCTGGAATCCTCGGAACACATCCGCGAAAACACGGGTTGAGGCGTATTATGCGGCCGTTCGCCGGGAATAAAAGGCCTTCCGCACCGACAGGCGGTGTTTGCGCCGCGCGGCCGCAGCGCGGATGATTCGCCCCATACCCGAATGTACTGCCCGCAAGGACCTGCCATGGCCGAAAAGATCGTGATCATGCTGCTGAATCTGGACCTCGACCGCCCCGGCACCCTGGGCGCCCCGTTCTTCCAGGCCACCGTCGCCGCCGCGATGGATCTCGAGGTCGAGATCTACTTCGCCGCCGGCACCACGCGCCTGCTGCGCGCGGGCGTGGCGGACCAGATCTACCCCGGCGAGGCGAAGGAGAAATCCGTCTACAGCTTCATGCAGGACGCCCACGAGGCCGGCTGCGCCTTCTACGCCTGCGCCGGTGCAATGGACGAAAACGGACTGACCCTGGACAACGCGGTCCCGGAACTGGACGGGATGCGCGGCGGCGGCGCCTTCATCGGCGAGGTCGTTGAGGACGGCGTCGCCACCCTCACCTACTGATCCGGCCGCCATGAGCGAACCCTCCCAGCGCGCGGTCCTGATCACCGGCTGCTCCAGCGGCATCGGTGCCTGCACCGCGGGCATGCTGCGCGAACGCGGCTACCGGGTCTTCGCCACCGCCCGGCGCAGCGAGGATGTCGCGCGGCTGAAGAAGGACGGCTTCGAGGCATTGCAGCTGGACCTGGATGACTCCGCCAGCATCCACAGCGCGGTCACCGAGATCCTGCACCGCACCGATGGCCACCTCTACGGCGTGTTCAACAACGGTGCCTATGGTCAGCCCGGCGCGGTGGAGGACCTCAATCGCGCCACCCTGCGCGCCCAGCTGGAGACCAACGTGCTTGGCTGGCTGGAGCTGACGAATGCCGTGCTGCCCGCCATGCGCCGCGCCGGCGAGGGCCGCATCATCCAGAACAGCTCGGTCCTTGGGCTGGTCGCCCTGCGCCTGCGCGGCGCCTACGTGACCTCCAAGTTCGCGATCGAGGGCATGAGCGACACCCTGCGCCAGGAACTGCACGGCACGGGTATCCATGTCTCGCTGATCGAGCCGGGCCCGATCCGCAGCGAATTCCGCGCCAACGCCCTGAAGGCCTTCCGCGAACGCATCCAGCGCGAGCACAGCCCGTGGCAGGAGACCTACCGTGCCGCCGAGGCCCGCATGGCGGACGCCGAGTCCGATGCGCCGTTCACACTGGGGCCCGAGGCAGTCGCGCGCTGTGTGGTGCACGCCCTGGAGGCCCGCCGGCCACGGGTGCGCTATCACGTGACCTTCCCCACCCGGTTGTTCGCCTTCCTCAAGTGGCTGCTGCCGGCGCGGGCGCTGGATGCTGTGCTGCGCGGTGTATCACGCGGAGAGAACCGCTGACCGTGGCAAACTGCGAGGCATGAACCTGATCTTTCTCGCCCTGATCGTGATCGCCGTGGCAACGGCCGCGATCCGCGAGATCCGCTCCACCGACCCGGACGAGCAGCCGATGCAGGCGCTGTCCGAGGGCGCAATCGACGCGGCCGGCTCCGCGGTGGAACTGGCGCTGGGTCTGGTCGGGGTAATGGCGCTGTTCCTGGGCCTGATGAAGATCGCCGAGGCTGGCGGCCTGCTGACCGTACTGGCCCGCCTGCTGCGGCCGCTGATGACCCGCCTGTTCCCGTCGGTCCCGCCGGAGCACCCGGCGATGGGCGCGATGATCCTGAACTTCTCCGCCAACATCCTGGGGTTGGGCAATGCCGCGACGCCGTTCGGCATCCGCGCGATGCAGGAACTGGAGAAGCTGAACCCGCACCCGGGCACCGCCACCAATGCGATGGCCCTGTTCCTGGCGATCAACACCTCCAGCATCACATTGCTGCCCACCGGGGTGATCGCGCTGCGCGCCTCGCTCGGCTCCGAAGCCCCGGCGGCGATCCTGCCGACCACGCTGTTCGCCACGCTGTTCGCGACCATCGCCGGCATCACCAGCGCCCTGATCCTGCAGCGCTATTTCCGCAGCCCGACGCCGACCCGATCGATCGACTCGGACGCCACCGATCGCGACGGCGCCACGGACCTGGACGACGCGGTTCGCGCGACCGAGTCCCGCAGCACCCCGTCCGACGCCGAAGCGGGCGCGACCGAAGAACCCGCCCCGGAGCAGCAACCGATGAACATCGAGGTGCCCACCGAGGGCTACCCGGCCTGGGTCTCGCTGACGGTACTGGCCGGAGTGCTCGCGATCATCCCGCTGACCATCCTCTACGGCCAGGCAATCGCCCCCTGGATCATCCCGGGGCTGGTGGTCGGCTTCCTGTCCTACGGGGTGGTCCGCGGCGTGCCGGTCTACGAGGTCTTCGTCGAGGGGGCCAAGGAGGGCTTCAACGTGGCCCTGCGCATCATCCCCTATCTGGTGGCGATCCTGGTCGCGGTGGGGATGCTGCGCGAGAGCGGCGCTCTGGGCATGTTCGTCGGGCTGGTCGGGCCGCTGACCACGCCGTTCGGCCTGCCGGCCGAGGCCCTTCCGATGGCGCTGCTGCGCCCGCTGTCCGGTTCCGGCGCCTACGGCATCATGGCCGGCATCATGCAGGACCCGGCCACCGGCCCGGACACCCACGTCGGCATCCTGGTCTCCACCCTGCAGGGCTCGACCGAGACCACCTTCTACGTGCTCGCGGTGTACTTCGGCGCCGTCGGCATCAAGCGCGTGCGCCACACTCTGGCGGCCGCGCTGACCGCGGACGCCGTCGCCGTGGCCGCGGCGATCGCGATCGTCGCATTCCTCTTTCTTTGAGAATCGCCGACGCGCGCGGCGGCTCAGCCGCTCGCGCGACCCGCGGCACAGCGCTGCAGCGCGCCCAGCAGATCGCTCGCCCCGATCGGCTTGGTGAGCAGAGCATCAAAGCCGGCCGCCGCCACCCGCTCGCGCGTGGCCTCGGTGGCATCGGCCGTCACCGCGATCACCGGGATCGCCGCCAGCGCCGCCTCGGCGCGCAGCGCGCGCAGCACCTGAAAGCCGTCCATCACCGGCAGATTCAGATCGAGCAGGACAAGCCCCGGCGGGTCCCGCAGGGCCATGTCCAGGCCCGCCACGGCGGAGTCCGCCACCCGGCAGTCGCTCACCCCCTGCTGCCTCAGCATCTCGCGCAGCAGACGCTGATTGGCGGCATGATCCTCGATGCAGAGCACCCGGCAACCCTCCCGGATCGCAACTTCCGAGGCTGCGCCCACGTCCTCTCCGGCCGCGGGCGGGAGGTGCTCCTGCGCCGCGGGCAAACGGAACCAGAAGGTGCTGCCCGTACCCGGTATGCTGTCGACGCCGATCTCGCCGTCCATCAGCTCCACCAGGTTGCGGGTCACCGCAAGGCCCACCCCGCTCCCCTCGATTCCCTGCTCCTCGGCCACCAGGCGCTCGAAGGGCTGGAACAGCCGCTGGCACTGTTCCGGCGTCAGCCCCGGCCCGTCGTCGTGCACCGCGATCCGCACGCCGGAGCCCTCGTGTTCGCAGGTCACGCGCACGCGCCCGTCCGGCCGGTTGTACTTGACCGCGTTGGACAACAGGTTCAGGAGTACCTGCCTCAAACGCCGGGGGTCGGCCTGCACCATCACCGTCGGCAGGGGCTCCGCTGCGAGCACCACGCGATGCTCGCGCGCCAGGGGCTCCAGCAGGGACAGGCATTCATCCAGTAGCGGGTCCACGGCGACCGGTTCCGGCTCCACCTGCATGCGCCCCGCCTCGATCCGCGCCAGGTCCAGGATCTCGTTGATCAGGTCCAGCAGATGGCGCCCGGCGCGCATGATTTCATCGAGATGGCCGCGCTGGTGTTCATCCAGAGCCGGATCGCGCTCCAGCAGCTGGGCAAACCCGAGAACCGCGTTCATCGGCGTGCGCAGCTCGTGGCTCATGTTGGACAGAAAATCCGACTTGGCCCGGTTGGCCGCCTCGGCCGCCTCGCGCGCACGGTGCAGCTCGGCGCGACGACGCAGCTCGTCGGTGAAGTCGCTGAAGATATTGAAGCCGTATTGCGGTTCGCCGCGATCGTCGAGGACGACCCCGATGTTGCTGACGGTGATAAACACCGCCCCATTGGCGCAGCGGTGGGGTAGCTTTCCGGCCCAGGAACCGCCTTCGGAAAGCACCCGGTCGATCTCCCGCGCCTCCTCTTCGGAGTCCTCGGGGATGATATCCATCTCGCGGAAGCTCCGGCCCAGCATCTCGCTCGACTCGTAGCCCACCATCTCGCGCGCGGCGGCATTCACGTAGACGAAGCGGCCCGCACGGTCCACTACCGCGATGCCCTGCCCGGAGGACTCGAAGATGCGCTGGAACAGGGCCAGATGTTCCTGGGCCTCGTGCAGTTCGGTGATGTCCTGCAGGCTCCCGGCGATGTGCGCGGGTCGGCCCTCTGCATCCAGGCTGACACTGGCGATGACGTGGACAAAGCGGGTCCGCCCGTCCCGGAATTGCACCCGGTGACCGAGTTCGTGGTGTCCGGCCGCATTCAGGCCCTGCAGAAAGGCCGTCACCGGCTCGCGATCCTCCGGGTGCACCAGCGCCAGGTATGTGTCGCGCCCGAAGGACGCATCCCCCGCATCCGCCTCGAAGATCTCGTGGATGACCCGCGACCATGTGATCGCCCCGCTTTGCGGGTCCATCTCCCAGTTGCCGATGCGCGCCAGGCGTTGCGATTCCAGCAGCCGGGTGGAGAGCTGTGACAACGCCCGTTCCGAGGTCTTGCGCTTGGTGATGTCCTGCATCACACCCAGCATGTACAGAACCTCGCCGTCCTGATCCCGGACCACATCGCCGCGCTCGAGCAGCCAGTGCTCCGAGCCGTCGGGCCAGATGACGCGATGCTCCAGTTCAAGATAGGACCCGCGACGCAGGCTGCTGGCGATCGCATTGCGCACCCGGACGCGATCGTCGGGGTGCACCGCCTGCACGAAATTGGCGACCGTGGGTTCCAGCCCGCCCTCGGGATAGCCCAGAAGCGGCGGGATGCGCTCCGACCAGCCCAGCGTCTCGCGGTTCGGCGTCCATTCCCAGGTCCCCATGTTGGCGAAGATCTGGCTGGAGCGCAGGCGGTGCTCCTGATGCTTCACGTGGGTGATCTCGGTGCGGATCGACACGTACTGGTAGGGGCGCCCGTTGCTCCCGAGATACGGGACGATGGTGGTCTCCACCCAGTACAGCGAGCCGTCGCGCGCACGATTGCACACCTCGCCCTGCCAGACGCGCCCGGACGCGATGGTGGACCAGAGCTCGGCATAGAATTCCGGTGGATGCTGGCCGGACTTCAGGATGCGGTGATTGCGGCCCATCAGCTCGGACACCGCATAGCCGCTGACCCGGGAAAAGCGCTCGTTGGCGTAGACGATGTTGCCGGCCACGTCCGCGATACTGACCAGGGCATGTTCGTTGACGGCCACATGCTCGCGTTCGCGCTCGTACAGGGCATCGCGATAGGACTGGCTGACCCCGTCGATCTGGCGTATCTGGCGCGCCCGCGCGGCAATCGCGGCCTGGATACGGGCTGGCTCCACGGGCTTCAGAAACACCCCCGCCACACCGGGGTGCACCGTCATCAGGGCGTTGATCCGTCCGGGGTCCTCGGTCAGGAACAGCAGCGGGACCGCCCCCCCGTTATCCCGGGTACGCAGCAGCGCGACAAACGATTCCGCCGGTTCGTCCAGCCCCTGCAGATCGAGGACCACCACATCGGCGCCGGTCTCGCCCAGCCGGAGGCGCGCATCCTCCGGGTCGGACACCGTCGATACCTCCAGCCCGGAAGCCGCCAGATGATGCGCGAGTTCGCTGTCCGCCTCCCCGGCGACCAGCAGCACGCGATAATCCGACTCCACGATTACGCCGCCGATCTGCATCAGCTGCTCGACCAGGGTGTCGGTTACCAGGGGGTGATCGAGGCAGCGCGTCACCCCCTGGCGCACGCATTCGAGGCGGGCGCCGGGACTCCAGGCCTGAGCGACGGCCAGCACCGGAAGCCCGCTGGCCAGCGCAGACGCCAGCCCCGGCAAGCCGCCCCCGTCCGCCGCGACCACGTCGGCACACAGCACCACTGCGGAAAGCGGCTCGTCGTCGGCCACGGCAACCTCGCCCCGGGTTACACGAAAACCCTGGTCGGCCAGCATGCGGGCCACCGCCTCGCCGACCGCGCCGCCGTCGTCGATCAGGCGGACTCGTGACTCCGCCGGACGCCCCCCCACGGGCTGCATGCGCGCCTGCGCCGCCGGCCGCGCCCGCTGCCGATAGGCCTCCACGGCCGTGGCCAGGCGGCGCACCCCCGCGACAATCAGGTCACGATCCGGTCCGGGCGGGGCCCGGCGTACGCCGGCCACGGCGGCCCGCAGGGATTCCGCCGCGCCGCGGATCAAGCCGACATCGAAGACCTGCCCCGACTGCGCCAGCGCCTGGGCCTCGCGGTACAGGGTGATCAGGCGTTCGCCATCCGCAAACGTGCCGTCGAGCTGACCGGACAGGGCCTCCAGCTCCGCGACCCGCTGCCCCAGTGACTCGAGGAATTCGCCCCGCAGGCGCGCCAGCCCCGGCGATGCCGGGGCTGGTGTCACGAGAGGCGTACGTGACGGATGCACCGAATCAGTTCGGCGGGCCGCCCGGATTGATGTCCTTGTCCTTGACGATAAAGTAGACCCCGATCGCCGCCAGGCCCATCCACATCAGCAGTGCAAACACCCCGAGGATCTCCCAGAGCGTCACGAAGAAGAACAGCATGATGGCGGCGGCGCCAAGGAAGATGTTGCCGATCACGAAATTGGACGGCCGGCGGGAATCATTGTCGGGCATGGAGCACTCCGGTACGGGTGCCAGGGACGGCACCGGGCAGGGCTATTGCTTCTTGTAGGGGGCGAAGTCGAACTGCCCGGCGGTCATGTCGTCCCACAGATCGCTCTGCAGCACGGCCAGCAGCTTGAACAGCTTGCGCAGTTCGGGGTCATCCATGAAGCGCTGGTCCTCGCTGGCCTTCAGCGTCTCGACCAGGGTGGCGCACTGTTCGCGGCTGATTCCGAGGACGTTCAGGCCCTCTTCTCCCATCTCGACATCCATCGAGCGTCTCCGGTTCGGTTAAGTGGCACCGATTGTAGCCGCATGCCGGCACACGGCGAAAACACCGGAACCCGGCCGCGTCATTGCGAGGCCCCGCCAGGGGCCGTGGCACAAAAGCGCGACGCGCGTTGAGCGGCCGCAGGCCGGCCCGAAGGGCGAGCGCAGCGGGAACCCCGCGACGAAATCCCGATGCTCGCCCCACCCAGCGTCGAGGCCGGCCACAGAGATCGCCACGGCGCTGCGCGCCTCGCGATGACGGGATCCGCTTACGCCGCCTGGGCGCGGATCAGCTCGACCCGGTTGCGCACGTACAGGTAGTACAGCACCGGGATGATCACCAGCGTCAGCAGCGTGGAGACAAACACGCCGAAGATCAGCGAGATCGCCAGGCCGGAGAAGATCGGGTCATCCAGAATAAACCCGGCGCCGACCATCGCCGCCAGCCCGGTCAGGATGATCGGCTTGGCGCGCACCGCACCCGCGTGCACCACTGCCTCGATCACCTCCACGCCACGGCGGATCTCCTCGTTGATGAAGTCCACGAGCAGGATCGAGTTGCGCACGATAATCCCGGCCAGCGCGATCATCCCGATCATCGAGGTCGCGGTGAACTTGGCGTCCATGAAGAAGGCATCCATGAAGGCATGCCCCGGCATCACCCCGATCACGGTCAGCGGGATCGGCGCCATGATGATCAGCGGCACCATGTACGAGCGGAACTGCGCGACCACCAGCAGGTAGATCAGGATCAGCCCCACCGAGTAGGCAATGCCCATGTCGCGGAAGGTCTCGTAGGTCACCTGCCACTCGCCGTCCCACTTCAGGGAGAAGTTGTACGGGTTGTCCGGCTGGCTGATGAACAGCTGCTCCAGCGGCTCGCCATAGGCCATGGGCTGATCGCGCAGGCCGAAGAACATGTCGAACATGCCGTATAGCGGGCTGTCCAGACCACCGGCCAGGTCGCCCATCACGTAGACGACCGGCAGCAGGTTCTTGTGATGGATCGAATGCTCCAGGGTCGAGTCCACCACATTGACCACCTCGGACAGCGGCACCAGCGTGCCGTCGCGCGAGCGCACCTTGAGCCCCAGCACCGGGTCCAGGCTGCCCTTCTCGGCCTGCTCGAACTCGAGCCGCACGGGCACCGCGTACTTCACGTTGGAGCCGTAGAGGTAGGTCACGTCCTCGCCGGACAGCGCGGTCTCGATCGCCTGCACCACCGCCTGCTGCGACACGCCCAGGCGCGCGGCCCGCTCGCGGTCCACCTGCAGGATCTTCTTCTGCCCCGGATATTCCACCGAGTCGTCGATATCGGTAATGCCGTCGGTGTTCTCGAAGCGCTCGCGCACCTGGCGGGCGATCTCGATCTGACCGTCGTAGTCCGGCCCGTAGATCTCGGCCACGATCGGCGACATCACCGGCGGCCCCGGCGGCACCTCGACCACCTTCACCGCGGCACCGTGACGATCGGCGATCTCGTTGATTGCCTCGCGCACACCGAGCGCCACCGCATGGCTCTGGCGCGAGCGCTCGGAGGCATCCACCAGATTCACCTGGATGTCGCCGACGTGCGAGCCCTCACGCAGGTAGTACTGCCGCACCAGGCCGTTAAAGTTGATCGGCGCCGCGGTACCCGCGTAGGTCTGCACGTTGTGCACCTCGGGCACGGTCTTCAGATAGTCGCCCATCTCCGCCAGCACGCGGGAGGTACGCTCCAGGCTGGTGCCCTCCGGCATATCCAGCACCACCTGGAACTCCGACTTGTCGTCGAACGGCAGCATCTTCATGACCACCAGCTGGAAGTAGGCCAGTGACACCGAGCCGAGGATCAGCACCAGGGTCCCGACCCACAGCACCAGGCGGTTGGTCTTCTTGCGCCCGGAGGTCCCGAGAAACGGCAGCAGCAGGCGGTTGAAGATCTTCATCAGCCCAGCGGAGGCGCTCTCGCCTTCCGCGCCGTGCCCGCCGCCGGCCGGTGCGGCATGCGCGTGCTGCTCGGCCTGGCGGCGCAGCACCTTGTACGTCAGCCAGGGCGTGACCACGTAGGCCACCGCCAGCGAGATGATCATCCCCATCGAGGCGTTGATCGGGATCGGGCTCATGTAGGGCCCCATCAGCCCGGTCACGAAGGCCATCGGCAGCAGGGCCGCGATCACGGTGAAGGTCGCGAGGATGGTCGGTCCGCCGACCTCGTCCACCGCGAGCGGGATAGCCTCGAGGAATTTCCTGCCGCCCTTGGCCATGTGCCGGTGGATGTTCTCCACCACCACGATGGCATCATCCACCAGGATCCCGATGGAGAAGATCAGCGCGAACAGCGACACGCGGTTGAGGGTGAAGCCATAGGCCCAGGAGGCGAACAGGGTGATCGCGAGCGTGATCACCACGGCCACACCGACGATGAAGGCCTCGCGCCAGCCCAGTGCGATCCAGACCAGGATCACCACCGACGCGGTTGCCAGGATCAGCTTCTGGATCAGGGTATTGGCCTTGTCGTCCGCAGTCTCGCCGTAATTCCGGGTGATAGTCGTCTCGATACCGTCAGGGATATAGGTCCCGCGCAGCTGTTCCAGGCGCTCGACCAGGGCGTCGGCGATATCCGGGGCGTTGGTCCCCGGTTGCTTGGCAATCGCCACGGTGACCGCCGGGTGGCTCTCGCCCGCGCGCGCTCGATCGCCGGCGGCCGCGCCATGGGCAAAGCGCACGTGCTCGGTGGCATAGGCCGGGCCCTGCACCACCTCGGCAACGTCCTCGAGGTAGATCGGACGGCCGTAGTGCATGCCGACCACCAGACTGGCGAAAGCCTCGGGTTCGGTAATGAAGTCGCCAGCCTGGACGAGGATCTCTTCATCGTCCTGATAGAGCTGCCCGGCGTCGCGCGAGAAGTTGGAGGCCTGCAGGCTGGTGCGCAGGTCATCCACCGACAGGTTGTAGGCAGCGAGCGTCTCCGGCTTGAAGCGCACGTGCACCACGTGGTCCGGGCCGCCGACCGTGTAGATATCACGGGTACCCGGGACCCGCTTGAGCTCGGCCTCGATCCCGTGCGCCACGCGCAGCAGATCGTGCCCGCCGCGCTCGGGGTCCTCGGTCCACAGGGTCACGTTGACGATCGGCACGTCGTCGATGCCCATCGGCTTGATGATCGGCTCGCCGACCCCCAGCCCCGGCGGCAGCCAGTCCTGGTTGGAGAACACCTGGTTGTACAGGCGCACCAGCGCCGCGGTGCGGTCCTCGCCGACCTCGAACTGAATGGTGATCTGCGCCATGTTCGGGCGCGAGACGGAATAGATGTCATCGATGCCCTCGATCTCCGAGAGCACCTGCTCGGCCGGCGTGGCGACCAGTTGCGCCACCTCCTGCGCGCTCGCCCCGGGGAACGGGATGAACACGTCGGCCATGGTCACGTTGATCTGCGGCTCTTCCTCGCGCGGGGTCACCAGAATCGCGAACAGCCCCAGCAGCAGCCCCAGCAGGGCCAGCAACGGGGTGATCTGGGTGGTCAGGAAGGCCTGCGCGATGCGCCCGGAGATCCCCATCCGCTCGGACGCCCCCTCCGTGGTGGCATCGCTCATGGGTTCACCTGCTGATGTTCCTTCAGCCAGATCTGCGCGTGGACCGGATCCAGCGCCACGCGCTCGCCGGCCTCCAGACCGCCGTGGATCTCGATCAGGCCGTCATGCTGACGCCCGACCCGTACCTGGCGGAACGCCACCCGGTCGTCCGCATCCACCACATAGACGGCGATGACCTCGCTGCGATAGACCACGGCCTCGGTCGGCACCACCAGGCGCTCCACCGCGTCCACGACGAAGGCGGTCTTCACGAACATGCCGGGGAACAGGCCCAGATCCTGCTGCTCCGGCAGGTTCACGCGGATGCGGAAGGTCGAGCTGGCGGGATCGGCGTAGGGGAAGATGGTCAGGCTTTCGGCCGCCACCCGGTCTCCGTTCAGCAGGACCTCGGCACTGCGCCGCTCACGCACGCTGTGAATCAGACGCTGCGGCACATCCACCGCCACCCGCAACTGGTCCAGGCTGATCCCGGACAGCAGCGGCGACCCCGGGCTGACCGACTCGCCGACCTCTACATGGCGCTCGGTCACGATCCCCGAATAGGGCGCGTACACCTCGGTGTAGCCCAGTTGTTCACGGGCCTCCTCGACCCGACCCTCGGCCGAGCGCAGGCGGGCACGCGCCGACTCCAGCGCGGCCTCGGCTCGATCGAACTCGGAGCGCGACACCACCCCGCGATCGAACACATCGCGAATGCGCTCGAACTCCGAACGGGCCTCGTTGAAGCGGGCGCGGGCCTCGGCCAGATCGCCCTCGGCCTGGCTTACACGAGCCTGCTGCTCGGTGTCGCTGACCCGGACCAGCAATTCATCGGCCTCGACGAAGTCGTCGACATCCACGTAGATCTCGCGGATCCGCCCGGAGGTCTGCGCCGAGATCGTGGACCGCTGCACTGCCTCGACGCGGCCATCCAGGATCCGTTCCTGGGTGATCGTCTGGCGTTCGGCGGTGGCCGTCTCGAACGGCAACTCCGCCTGGGCCGCAAACGGCAACAGCAGCAGGGCCCACAGGGTGTGGCGCATCCGGTTTCGTGTCATGAGACGTCTGTCCTTGCTCGAAGAGGTCGTCGGGGGTGCGCAGGCGCGCACCGGGCCCGGAACCATATATTAGATTTTTCTAATTTATTATTTCCTGATGTTGAACGCAATCCGGCCGTCCGGCCCCGCCGCGTTCGTCTCCCTCGCAGCTAGTATAGCCACCCTGACAAGGGTTTCACCCGCTAGGGAGACGCTGATTGAATCGCACGTCCGCGTTGGTGCCCCCCCAGTTGTTCGAGACAAACGTTCCGAGGCAAGGCGCGTCGTGCAGCGGGTAGTGGTTCTACCCGCAAGCGGCGCAACGCAGGATCGGGGAACAGGGGGCACCAACCCCACAAGCCATTGAAAGCAGGGGCTCGGCCGCCCGTTGTTGATCAAAAACGGGCGCGGGAACGGCGTTGCGGTTCCCTTGTGCAGAATGACTGCACGGCAGTCACCGCGCCTTGTTCGCGCGCAAAAGCGACTCGAGCGCGGACGTGCGATTCAATCAGCGTCTCCCTAGGCTGACGCGAGCGCTGCACCGACCCCGCGCTCCCCGTATCATGGCGACCTTTCGCCGCAACGCCCCGGAGGATGCCATGCCGCTGCTGCAAGTCGAGACCAATGCCGCCCTGCCCGACGACACCGCCACGTTGTGCCAGCGCCTGTCCGCCGCGGTCGCCGACTGGCTGGGCAAGCCCGAGGGCTACGTGATGGTCGCCTGCCGCCACAACCCGGCCATGTGCTTTGGCGGGCGCACCGATCCGCTCGCGTACTGCGAGCTGAAGAGCATCGGCCTGCCCGAGGGCCTGACCCGCGAGCTGTCGCGCAAGCTGTGCGACAGCCTGCAGGCGGAACTGGGCATCGAGCCGGCCCGCGTCTACATCGAATTCGCCGACGCCCCGCGCCACTTCTGGGGCACCAACGGCACCACGTTCTGAACCCTTTCCAGCCATCAACCACGGACTGCCCCCGATGCGCGTCTCGCAATTCCCGCTGAACACCCTGAAGGAAACCCCGGCCGACGCCGAGATCGTCTCGCACCAGCTGATGCTGCGGGCCGGCTACATCCGCCGGCTGGCCTCCGGGCTGTACACCTGGCTGCCGCTGGGCCTGCGCGTACTGCGTCGAGTGGAAAACATCGTACGCGAGGAGATGAACCGCGCCGGCGCCCTGGAGGTGCTGATGCCGGCGGTGCAGCCGGCCGAACTGTGGCAGGAATCCGGGCGCTGGGATTTCTACGGCGCCGAGCTGCTGCGCCTCAAGGATCGCCACGAGCGCGACTTCTGCTTCGGCCCGACGCACGAGGAGGTCATCACCGATCTGGTGCGCCGCGAGATCCGCAGCTACCGCCAACTGCCGGTCAACTACTACCAGATCCAGACCAAGTTCCGCGACGAGCGCCGCCCGCGTTTCGGCGTAATGCGCGCCCGCGAATTCCTGATGAAGGACGCCTACTCCTTCCATATCGACGCCGACTCGCTGGGCGAGACCTACCAGCAGATGCACGCGGCCTACACCCGTATCTTCGAGCGCTGCGGCCTGGACTTCCGCGCGGTGGAGGCCGACACCGGCGCCATCGGCGGCAATACCTCGCACGAGTTCCACGTGCTGGCCAGCTCCGGCGAGGACGCCATCGCGTTCTCCCCGGCCGGGTTCGCCGCCAACGTCGAACTGGCCCCCTGCCCGGCACCCGAGCCAGCCACGGCCCCCGGCGCAGCGCTGGAGAAGATCGCCACGCCCGACGTGCACACCATCGACGATCTCGCGAAATTCCTGGACATCCCGACGGAGCGCACGGTGAAGACCCTGGTGGTCGCCGCCTCCGACGCGATCGACGCCGACCTGGTCGCCATCGTGCTGCGCGGCGACCACGAACTGAACGCGGTGAAGGCCGAGAAGCATCCCTGGGTCGCCGAGCCGCTGCGCATGGCCGAGGCCGCCGAGATCCGGGCCGCCTTCGGCGCCGATCCGGGTTCGCTGGGCCCGGTGGGAAGCCCGATCCCGGTGCTGGCCGATCAGACCATGCTGGGCATGGCGGACTTCGTGGTCGGCGCCAACGAGAACGGCCACCACCTGACCGGCGTGAACTGGGGCCGCGACCTGCCGCAGCCGGAGAGCGCCGACCTGCGCAACATCACCGAGGGCGAGTTGGCCCCGGACGGCTCCGGGGCGATCGAGATCCGCCGCGGCATCGAGGTCGGCCACATCTTCCAGCTCGGCGACAAGTACAGCCAGGCCCTGGGCGCCCGCGTACTCGACGAGGACGGCCGCGAGCAGGTCGTAACCATGGGCTGCTACGGCATCGGCGTCTCGCGCGTGGTCGCCGCCGCGATCGAGCAGAACTCCGACGAGCGCGGCATCTGCTGGCCGACGGCGATCGCCCCCTTCGACATCGCCCTGTGCCCGATCGGCGCCAAGAAGTCCCAGCGTGTGCGCGAGGCCGCGGAGAAACTGCACGACGAGCTGGAGGGCGCCGGCTTCCAGGTCCTGCTGGACGACCGCGAACAGCGCCCCGGCGTCATGTTCGCCGACATGGAACTGATCGGCATCCCGCACCGTCTGGTCATCGGCGAACGCGGCCTCGACGCCGGCGAACTCGAATACCAGGCACGCACCGCCAGCGAGGCCGAACACCTCCCGATGGATGGCCTGCTCGACGCCCTGCGCCAACGCCTGCAATAAGGGCTCGGCGGTCACCGTGCCTCGCCCGCAGAAAACAGCGCCGAAGTGACGGGCGTATTCGGGACCGGTATTTCCCGGGAGAGTCCGGTTCGACAACCGTTTGCGCGCTAATAACGCAGCGCGTTAACATTTATCCATGATCCAGAGCTACCGCGGCAAGGAAGCCGCGCGGCTGGCCCGGGGCGAGAGGGCACGCCGCCTTCCCGACGAGGTAACGCGCCGGGCACGAATGCGTCTGGCGCGCATCCACGCTGCCACCCGCCTCGAGGATCTGCGCCAGCCTCCCTCGCATCGACTAGGGAGACGCTGATTGAATCGCACGTCCGCGTTGGTGCCCCCTGTTTTCCGAGACAAGGCGCGTCGTGCAGCGGGTAGTGGTTCTACCCGCAAGCGGCGCAACGCAGGATCGGGGAACAGGGGGCACCAACCCCACAAGCTATTGAAAGCAGGGGCTCGGCCGCTTTTGCATGCGCACGGCGTTGCGGCTCCCTTGTGCAGAATGACTGCACGGCAGTCACCGCGCCTTGTTCGCACGCAAAAGCGACTCGAGCGCGGACGCGCGATTCAATCAGCGTCTCCCTAGAGGCACTGAAAGGCGACCGCGCGGGTCAATACAGCATCAGGATCAACGACCAGTGGCGCATCTGTTTCGAATGGCGAGACGGTCACGCCTACAACGTCGAGATCGTGGATTACCACTGATCCGACGACCACCAGGGAGGCAACGATGACAGCACAGGATATCGAGGCCCCGATCCATCCGGGCCAGCACCTGGCCGAATTCATCGAGGAGTCAGGCATCAGCCAGTACCGCCTGGCGCATGACATCAGCGTGCCTCCTCGTCGAATCAACGAGATCGTGCAGGGCAAGCGCGCGATCACGGCGGATACGGCGCTTCGCCTGGGCCGTTACTTCCGCACCTCGCCCGAGTTCTGGATGAACCTCCAGGATCACTTCGAGCTCGAACAGGCTCGCCAGTCTCTGGGGCCCCGGCTCGAGCAAGAAGTCCATCCGCGCGTTGCCTGATTCACGCGGCCCCCGCATCGACTGCCCCGCCGCAACCGACCCCTGCCAACAGGGCATCTTCTGATGGAATCGGTCGCCTTTACCCTGGAGATGGGGATCGTGTTCGGCCTGCTGGGGCTGACGATCCTGCTGTTCGTGACGGAAGTGATCCGGATCGACCTGGCGGCGCTGAGCGTGCTGTTCCTGCTCGGCATGGTCGCGCTGGTGCCGGGGGTGGCGCCGATCGTCGAGGGCGAGGCGCTGTTCTCCGGCTTTGCGTCGAACGCGGTGATCGCGATCATCGCGGTGATGATCATCGGCAAGGGGCTGGACCGCTCCGGTGTCATGAACCGCCTGGCGGACCTGATCCTGCGCTTTGGCGGGCAGACCGAGCGCCGCGTGATGGCCACCACCTCGGGGGCCGTGGGCATCATCACGAGCTTCATGCAGAACATCGGGGCCGCCGCATTGTTCATGCCGGTGATCAACCGCATCGGGGCCGCCGCGCGCATCCCGCGCTCGCGCTTGCTGATGCCGATGGGCTTTGCCGCGATCGTCGGCGGCACCCTGACGCTGGTGGCCTCCAGCCCGCTGATCCTGCTCAACGACCTGTTGCCCGGCGAGGTCGAGGGCTTCGGGCTGTTCGACGTCACCCCGATCGGACTCGCCCTGCTGGGTACGCTGATCCTCTACTTCGCGCTGTTCGGACGCTGGGTCCTGCCGGCCCGCGATCCCCAGACCGAGGACCCGGACGAGAGCCGGGTGCAGACGACCTCGGCCTGGTTCCGCGATGTCTACGGCATGGATTTCGGCGTGCGCGAGGCACGCCTGGACGAGGACAGCTCCCTGGCCGGAATGCGTGTGGGCGATTTCGAGGCGGCCTTCGGGGTGCACGTCGTGGGCGTCACCACGGGCGACGAGACCCGCATCGAACCCAACCGGGACGTGGAGCTGGAGCGCGGGGCACACCTCGCCATCCTCGGCCCGGTCACCACCATCGAGACGACCTGCGACCACACCGGCACCTTGCTGAAGGACGAACTGGACGTGTTCGCCCGCGCCCTGTCCGCTCGCCACGGCGGCATCGCGGAGGTGATTATCCCGCCCGGCTCCGACCTGATCGGCCAGACCGTGCGCGACAAGGGCATGCGCCGCAGCTACGGCATCTCGGTGCTGCGCATCCAGCGCGGTGATGACCTGATCGTCGACGAGGTCCCGGATACCCCGCTGAAGGCCGGCGACACCCTGGTCGTGCATACCCCGTGGGAGAACCTGCAGGCGCTGGAGGACGACCGCGACTTCGTCGTGGTCACCAGCCGCTACCCACGACGCAAGCAGGAGGCCTCAAAGACCCACCGGCCACTGGCCGCGCTCGGCTCCCTGGCGCTGGGGCTGGGGCTGGTGCTGTTCACCGACCTGCCGCTGGCACTGGCCCTGCTGGGCGGGGCCCTGGGGATGATCTTCACCGGCGTGATCACCATGGACGAGGCCTATCGCGGCATCAGCTGGAAGACCGTCTTCCTGCTCGCCTCGCTGATCCCGCTGGGGCTGGCGGTGGAGAACTCCGGCGCCGGTGAGTGGATCGCGACCAACGGCATGCAGCAACTGGAAGGGATGCCGGTCTGGGTGCTGCAGGTCGCGGTGTTCCTGCTGACCACCTTCTTCACGCTGGTGATGTCCAACGTCGGGGCAACGGTTCTGCTGGTCCCGCTGGCGGTCAGCTTCGCGAGCGTCGCCCAGGGCATGGGGATCGACGCCGACCCGCGCGTGTTCGCGCTGATCGTCGCGATCGCCGCATCCAACTCCTTCATCCTGCCCACCCACCAGGTCAATGCCCTGATCATGGATCCCGGCGGGTACCGCGTGGCCGACTACCTGCGCGCCGGCGCCGGTGTGACCCTGCTGTTCATGGTCGTCTCGCTGCTCGTCATCAACCTGCTGTTCTGAGGGAAACAGTGTTTCCCTCAGCCCGGTTCAGGGCCGGTACAGGCTACTCGGACAGACTCGGCTACAAACCCACACGGAAATCGCGCATGCCCGCAACGCTTCGTCTGTACCCGGTCCTGGCAGCCCTGGCACTGCTGCTGGCCGCCTGCAGCCCGCGGATCTACGGGGTAAGCGAAGAACAATGGGACGCCATGGGCGAGGCCGAACGGGTCGAGGCCATCCGCGCCTGGGAATCGGTGCAGAAGGCCCGCGAGGCCCGGCTGCAGGCCGAAGCCGAGCAGGAGGCGGCACGGGCAGCCGAACGCGCCGAGCGGGTCGCGGCCATCCGCAGTGGCCAGGCCGGCCTGCCCGGAGACCTGATCCGCGTCAGTCTCAGCGGCGGCACGCTGCGGATCGGCGGTCGCGAACGCGCGCTGGAGCCAACGGCCTTTACCCTCGCCAGTGGCGAGAGCCGCAGCATCGAGGTACACGCCGAGCGCTACCGCAGTGAGCTCGAGGTCGCCTATGAAGACGGCCTCTTGCTGATCGACCTGCCGCGCCATTCGCGCACCGGGGCGGCCCGCCTCGCCTGGGACGGCGCCTGGATGCAGGGGGCCGAGACCCGCATCCGGTCGGAAGGTCCGCACCGGCTGCGCGACGTGCGTGCCTTCGTCCAGGTCATTCCGCCACCGGGTCGCCCGCTGCGGCGCTACTGAGGCACCGCCGAGTCAGCCCGTGGAGAACTCGCGCGGCGCCGGCTCCGGGGGTTCCAGCTCCTCGGCCTCCACCGCATCCACCCGCGCCATGCGCGGCCCGTCGGCCAGCCACTCCTCCAGCGTGTCCAGCGCCCTGCGCGGGCCCACGGCCAGCACCTCGACGCTGCCGTCCGGCTCATTACGGGCATAACCGGTCAACCCGAGCCGCCGGGCCTCGTCGCGGGTAGAGGCGCGGAAGAACACCCCCTGCACCTGACCGCTGACACGCCAGCGGCGGGCATGGTTATCATTGGCCTCCGTCATTTTTCGTCCTCCGGAGTGGATTCATGTCCGATGCCCCTACGCTGTACCACAACCCGCGCTGCAGCAAGTCGCGCGCGACCCTGGCACTGCTGCGCGAGCAGGGCGTGGAGCCGCAGATTGTCGAATATCTGAAGACGCCGCCGGATGCCGCCACCCTGCGCGCCATCGTCGACCGGCTGGGCATCGCCCCGCGCGATCTCCTGCGCACCGGCGAGGCGGAGTACCGCGAACTGGGCCTGAAGGATGCCGAGCTGGACGACGAGGCGCTGATCCAGACCATGGTGCAACACCCGAAACTGATCGAACGCCCGATCCTGGTCGTGGGTGAGCGCGCCCGCATCGGGCGTCCGCCCGAGCAGGTGCTGGAGATCCTGTCGTGAGCGCGGCCCCCGAGGTCCTGGTGCTGTACTACAGCCGCTACGGCGCGACCGCCGAGCTGGCCCGTCACGTCGCCAGCGGCGTGGAGCGGGCCGGCGCCGTCGCCCGCGTGCGCACTGTGCCGCCGGTGAGCACCAACATCACCGGCGAGGCGCCGGCGGTTCCCGCCGACGGCCCGCCCTACGCGGAGACCCGCGACCTGGAGGAATGCGCCGGGCTGGTCATGGGCTCGCCCACGCGCTTCGGCAACATGGCCGCGCCGCTGAAGCACTTCCTCGACGGCACCAGCGGCCTGTGGGCCAGCGGCGGCCTGGTCGATCGCCCGTTCGGGCTGTTCACCAGCACCGCCACCCAGCACGGCGGGCAGGAAACCACCCTGCTGACCATGGCCCTGCCCCTGATCCACCAGGGGATGCTCTGGGTCGGCGTGCCCTACACCGTGCCGGAACTGAGCACCACGACCTCCGGGGGCTCGCCCTACGGCGCCAGCCATGTCGCCGGTGGCCAGGGCGAGCACCCGGTGACCCGCGAGGAGCAGCGCATCGCCACGGCCCTGGGCGAGCGGGTCGGGCGGATCACGCGCCGCCTGCAGAACGGGGAATCGGCATGATCCTCGCGGCGCGCGCGCTGGCGCTGGTCGCCTATCTGGCCCTGATCGGCCTGATCCTGGTCTGGACCACCTGGATCGACCAGCCGGAGATCGTGCCGGTCTCTTTGGCGCTGGTGATCCTGGTCCTGCCGCTGCTGTTCCCGCTGCGCGGGATGCTGCACGGGCGCCGCTACACCCACGCCTGGTCCAGCCTGCTGGCGCTGGCCTACGTAACCCTGGGGATCACGCTGGCCGCGGCGGCCGATGCGCGCCTGTACGGGCTGCTGATGACCGCCGCCAGCCTCGCCTGGTTCGCCGGCTGCCTGCTCTACGTCAAACTCGACGCCCGCCGCGCTCGCAAGCTTACTTCCTGATTTTCACCACGAAGCGCACGAAGACACGAAGAAGGTCAAAACCCGTTCACAGGAAGACGGGAAGGCTGGAAGAGGGCATTTTGTTTACAGGAGGTTGCGGGAAAGTCCTTTCCGGTGCGCAATGTACCCACGCTTCGGCCGGAGCGAGGCGCCCAGCCAGCATCCCCGGGCCGAGGACCGCCTCCCGGTACGCCCCATCCAGAATCTTCCGTCCTTCCCGTCTTCCTGTTAAACGCCCTTGACCTGGCCCTTCTTCGTGCCTTCGTGTGCTTCGTGGTGAAGATCAGGGACGCGCGAGCTGGTCGCGGACGAAGGGGATGGTCAAGCGCCGCTGTTCGGCCAGGGCGGCCAGGTCCAGGCGGTCCAGCAGGGCCAGCAGGGCCACCAGATCACGGCGGTAGTGGCGCAGCAGGTAGTCGGCCACCGCCTCCGGCAGCTCCAGCCCGCGCAGTGCGGCGCGCTGGGCGAGGATGCGCTTGAGGTCGTCTTCCTCCGGTGCCTGCATCCGGAACACCGGCCCCCACGCCAGGCGCGAGGTCAGGTCCGGCAGGCGACTGCCCAGCCCGTCCGGCGCATGGGTCGCCGCCAGCAGTACCCGGCAGCCGCTGTCGCGCAGGCGGTTCAGCAGCCCGAACAGGGCTTCGTCCCAGTCGCCCTGCCCGACCACCTCGTCGAGATCGTCCAGTGCCACCAGGCGGGCACCCTCCAGGCCGTCCAGCACCGCCAGCGGCGGGGCGGATGCGACCTCGCCCAGCGGCAGGTAGGACACCGGATCGCCGCGTTCGTGGCTCTGATGGCAGGCCGCCTGCAGCAGGTGGGTCTTGCCGACGCCGGACGGCCCGTGCAGCAGGATCTGTGGCTCGCTCATGCCAACCCCGACGGCCAGCGCCTCGACGGCATCCCGGGCGAGCGGATTGCCGCCGGGATAGAAGCCGGCAAAGCGCGACGTATCCCGCAGGCGCAGGTCCAGCGGCAGCTGGCGCTGCGGGGCAGCCTCGCGACCCTGGCCGGCACTCATTCCCCGGGACCTCCCGGCTCCGAGGGCGCTTCCCCGGCATTCAGGCGCCGGTAGTGCACCAGCAGGTGGCGCACGCCGACAGCCAGCACCGCCGCCACCGGCAGCGCCAGCAGCACGCCGAAAAAGCCGAACAGCTGTCCGCCGGCCAGCACGGCAAAGATCACCGCGACCGGATGCAGCCCGGTGCGGTCGCCCACCAGCCAGGGCGTCAGCACCATGGACTCCAGCACCTGGGCCACGGCGAAGATCGCCAGCACGATCAGCAGCAGGGTCCAGCCGTCGCCCTGCACCAGCGCGGCGGCGCTGGCGAGCAGCACCCCGACGATCACGCCAACATAGGGGATAAAGCTGACCAGCCCGGCGATCAGGCCAATCGCCAGACCCATCTCGACCCCGGCCACAGTCAGGGTGACCGCATAGAACAGGCCCAGCGCCAGCATCACCAGCATCTGTCCGCGCAGAAAGGCCCCCAGCGTTTCGTCCGACTCCGCAGCGAAGGTCATCACCGCCGGACGCCAGGCCCGCGGCAGCAGGTCGCGCAATCCGTCCAGCAGGCGCGGCCAGTCGCGCAGCAGATAGAAACTCACCACCGGGATGAGCACCAGGTTCAATACCCCCAGCACCAGCGCGCCGGTGGAGCTGCCGATCCACTGCAGTACACCCCCGGCCAGCCCGCCGGCCTCGCGCCAGTGCTCGGTGACCAGCCCCTGCAGCGCACCGGCGTCCAGCGGCGGCAGGCCGTCCCCGGCCAGTTCCTCCAGCCAAGGCCGCACCTGCGCATCGAACCAGCCGAGGATCTGCGGTAGCGCCAGCGTGAGTCGTTCGAACTGGGCGATCGCCAGCGGGATCAGGATCAGGATCAGCGCGGCCAGCCCGAGCATCACCAGCAGGAAGATGACCACCGTGGCCAGGGTGCGCGAACGCCCGGTGCGCGCCGCCAGACGCGTCACCAGCGGATTGAACAGATAACCGATCAGCAGCGCCACGACGAAGGGGGTGAGGATTGGCGCGAGCAGGTACAGCGCCCCGCCCAGTACCAGCAATCCGACCAGGGCGGCCAGGGTCGCGGCCGAGACCGGCCCGACGCACTCGCGCAACTCGACCCCCCTGCTCATGACGCCCTCCCGTTCGCCGCGTCCGACCCGCCCTGGCCGCGCAGGTAACGCCACGCATACAGACCCCACTGCACGGTATAGGCCAGACCGCTGGCCAGGGTCGTGAAGGCCACGACAATAATCAGCAGCTGCACCCAGATCGGGTCCAGTGCCAGCAGACCGACCTTCACGATGGCCACCAGCACCAGCGCGATCTGCAGGAAGGTGTTCACCTTGCTGATCAGCAACGGCCGAATGGCCAGGGGCCCGACAAACACCCGGTACAACGCGGAGCCAAGGGTCAGCCAGACATCCCGCCCCACCACCAGCAACAGCAGCCAGAGGGGCAGCAGTCCGGACAGGGTCACGGCCACATAGATCCCCAGCATCAGCAGCTTGTCCGCCGCCGGATCCAGCCAGGCACCCAGCGGCGTATGCCAGCCGTAACGCCGGACCAGCCAGCCGTCCAGGGCGTCACTCAGTCCGGCGATTGCCAGCAGCACCACCGCCACCAGGTAGTGCTCCAGCGCCAGCAGCACGACAATCGGCGGGATCAGCAGGATCCGGCCGATCGTGACGGCATTGGGGATCTGGTGGCGGGGCAGCATCCGGTTCGCCGTGACAGCAATCAGCGCCGATCCAGCCAGGCATCGGCCTCGGGTGCCGCATCCGGCGCCTCGGCGCGGGCAAAGCCGGAGCCGCGCAGCAGGTCGACCAGGTCATCGCGATCAAGGCCGGTGCGCACCTGCAGCACCACACTGTCGCCGGCCAGCGCATCCAGACGCGCCGCCTCCACCGCCTGCAGCCGCGCCAATTCCGCGCGCAGGCGCTCGAAGGCCGCAAAGCCCTGGATCCCGGCAAACCCCAGGCGCAGCCATTCCGGCTCGGCCGCGACCCGTGCCAGGGGCTCGGCCACCCGGTCCAGCGCCCGCGCCACCGCCTCGCGGGCCGCCACTGCGGGGCTGTCCCCACTGGCGGAACTGCGGTATTCACGGGTGTCGTGCACCGCGACCACCCGCGCCTCGGCCCCGCTCGCGGTCTCGCGCACGTGCAGCAGCAGAACCCCGTCGGCCTCGTATCGGCGCGCGGCCGCAACCAGCGGCTCGCTCACACCGCCCACGATATCGGAGGGCTGGGCGGACCGGCGGTCCTCCAGATCGCCGAGCGGGAACAGCAACGGCATGTCCCGGGCCTCGGCCAGCTCGTCCAGCGCCGCGAGGATCCCCGGGCCGTCCACCGCATCCCCGAGCAGGTCACGCTGCCCGCCGGCATCATGTACGGCCCATACCAGCAGCGCCGGACGCTCGCCCAGCAAGGCCGGCACACCCGCGTCTCGCAGCGCGGTGCGCAGACGAAACGGGTCGAACTCCAGGCGGTAGCGATCTTCTTCGACCTGTTGCCGCCGCTCCAGCGCCGCGATCCAGCCCTCGTCGTCGCGGCCTTCGAGCAGTTCACCCGCCAAATCCAGCACCGGGCCCGAACGCAGCCCCGCCAGCCTTACCAGCGCCTGCTCCAGCCCCTGCTCCAGTGCCTGGGTCTCGTCCTCGGCGGTGACCGTCACCACCAGCGCATCATCGGCGGCCCCGGCCGGGGTCAGCACCAGGAAAAGGAGGCCCAGCAGGAAGGCCAGGCGGGAATGCGCTCGAGGATGCAGGGGCATGGTCATGATCGGTTGTTCGACAGGCGCCACAAAATACCACAGGCATGCGCCCCGGCATCGCCGGAGAAGGCTCGCCAGCGCCGCCCGTTCGCACCCGCCTTCTTCGCCGCGAAACGCTTCCCGGCTTTGCACCCCCGCACCCGGCTCGCTACCATGCCGGGTTCTGCGAGACCGCCGCAGCGCGCGGCCTCCACCCGCGCTCATTCAACATCGGGGAACCCATGTCCGAATCCCGTTCAGGCCTGACCTACCGCGAGGCCGGTGTCGACATCGAGGCCGGCGCCGAGCTGGTCGAACGTATCAAGCCGCATGCGGCGCGCACCCGACGCCCCGGCGTGATGGCCGGCCTGGGTGGCTTCGGGGCCCTGTTCGAACTGCCGATGGATCGCTACCGGCAGCCGGTCCTGGTATCCGGCACGGACGGCGTCGGTACCAAGCTGCGCCTGGCGCAGGAGACCGGCCGGCATGACCGCATCGGCATCGACCTGGTCGCGATGTGCGTCAACGACATCGTCGTCCAGGGGGCCGAACCGCTGTTCTTCCTTGATTACTACGCCACCGGCCACCTGGATGTGGACATCGCGGCGGACGTGGTGACCGGCATCGCCGAGGGCTGCGAACAGGCGGGCTGCGCCCTGATCGGTGGCGAGACTGCCGAGATGCCCGGGATGTACCAGGGCGAGGACTACGACGTGGCCGGCTTCGCTGTCGGCATCGCCGAGAAGGACGCCCTGATCGACGGCAGCCGAGTCGCCGCCGGGGATGTCGTCCTCGGCCTGGAGGCCAGCGGCCCCCATTCCAATGGCTACTCCCTGATCCGGCGCGTACTGGAGCACGCCGGCACGCGCCTCGACGCACCGCTGCCGGGCGCCGACGGCATCACGCTGGGCGAGGCCCTGATGGCCCCCACCCGGATCTACGTGCGCCCGTTGCTGGAACTGCTGGAGCAGTTCCCGGTGCACGCCATGGCTCACATCACCGGCGGCGGTCTGACCGAGAACCTCCCGCGCGTGCTGCCCGACACCCTGGGCGCACGCATCGACCCCGACAGCTGGGCGCGGCCGCCGGTGTTCCACTGGCTGCAGCAGGCTGGCGACATCGCCGACGAGGAGATGCTGCGCACCTTCAACTGCGGCATCGGCATGACCGTCATCCTCCCCGAGGACCGGGTTGAGGCCGCCAGCACACAGCTCGCGCGGGCCGGCATCCGCAGCTGGCCGATCGGCGTGATCCGCGAACGCGACGAGTACCAGCCCGGCGTCACCTACGCCGCCGCATGAGCGGACCCATCGGGCAATCGGACACGACTCCGCGGCGCCTGGTCGTCCTGATCTCCGGGCGCGGCAGCAACCTCGGCGCCCTGATCGAGGCCTGCGAACAGGGCCGCATCCCCGCGCGGGTGGTCGGGGTCATCAGCAACCGGCCGGATGCCGGCGGGCTCGCGCTGGCCGAACAGCACGGCATCCCGCGGCGTGTCCTGAACCATCGCGACTACCCCTCGCGCGAGGCCTTCGACGCCGACCTGGCCGCCGCCATCGAGGACTATGCCCCGGACCTGGTCATCCTGGCCGGCTTCATGCGCATCCTGACCCCCGGTTTTGTGGACCGATTCACCGGCCGCATGCTGAACATTCATCCCTCGCTGCTGCCCAAGTATCGCGGCCTGGACACCCACGCCCGCGCCCTGGCCGATGGCGAGACCGAGCACGGCGCCAGCGTCCACTTTGTCACCCCGGAGCTGGACGGCGGACCGGTGATCATGCAGGCACGCGTGCCGGTGGCGCCCGACGATACGGCCGACACCCTGGCCGCCCGCGTGCAACGGGCCGAGCACCGGCTGTACCCCGAGGTCGTCCGGCGCGTGTGTTCAGGCGAAATTCAGTGGTGCGGGCGGATCCTGCAAGACGACGGCAGGCCGCTTGAGGCACCGCTGCAACTCGACGAGGACACCCATGAACGTTCAGGCCCCGACGACCGGCGCTAGCCGCGCGATGACCCGGCGTGCTGTTTCCATAATGCTGGCCCTGGTGCTGGCCCTGCTGGCCACCCCGGCAGCCGCGGACCGCGACCTGCGCCCGATCCCGCCCTACACCGCCAGCTACGAGGCCAGCGCCATGGGCAATACGCTCAAGGCGCGCATCACCCTCAACCACGAGGACGTGCAGACCCGCATGGCGATGGATGCCCACGTCTCCGGCTTCCTGCGCATCCTCGGGCGCTTCGAGCTGAGCCGCGAGGCCCTGATGAACAGCCGCAACGGCGACCTCCAGCTGGTGCAGTCGCGCAGCCAGCAGATCACCCCGCGCCGCGAGCGCAAGGTCGAGACGCGTTTCGACTGGGAGAGCAACCGCGCGATCGGCACCATCAATAGCGAGCGCTTCGATCTCGAGGTCCCGGAACAGACCCTGGACTTCCTCGGCTCGCTGTACCTGATGATGCAGCGCCTGGAGACCGGCGAACTGGCCGCCGCGGGGGACCGCGAGACCATCCAGGCGCTGGAACGCGACCGCCTGCGCGAATACGAGTTCGAGGTCGTCGGACGCGAGACCATGGACTCCCCGATCGGCCGCGTGGAGACCATCCGCATCGACCGCCGCAGCAAGGACAGCGACGTTGCGCTGTCCGCCTGGTTTGCGCGCGAGCTGCGCCACGTCCCGGTGCGTTTCGACTACGAGGCCGACGGCCGCGTGTTCGAGCTGAACCTCACGCAGCTGGAATGGCACGACCCGATCATTGACCTGACCGAGTAGACACCATGAGCGAGACCTTTGACCTGGCCATCATCGGCAGTGGCCCCGGGGGCTATCGTGCCGCCGTTCTGGGCGCCCTGCGCGGACTGAGCGTCGTCATCATCGAGAAGGGCGACTGGGGCGGCTGCTGCCTCAACCGCGGCTGCGTACCCAAGAAGGACTGGTACCACACCGCCCGCACCGTCGCCGCGCAGCGCCACTTCGAGGGCCGCGGCATCAGCGGCAGCCTCACGGCCGACATGGATCGCGCCTGGGACCACCAGAAGGACGTGGTCACCGAGGTGCGCAACTCCTACCTCGGCTACATGAAGCACCTGAAGATCCAGTACCGCCACGGCACTGCGAGCTTCCGCGACGCCGAGATCCTGGAGGTCGTCACCGACGACGGCACCGAGACCGTCAGCGCCCGCCACACCATCATCGCCACCGGCGCCACCGCCACCGTTCCGGCCCCGTTCACGGCCGAACCCGGGCGCGTACTGACCACCGACATGCTGTTCGACGACAAACCGCCTACGGGCGCGCGAGTCGCGATCATCGGCTCCGGCGTTGTCGCCACCGAGTTCGCCTGGATCTTCCATCATCTCGGCAAGCAGGTGACCTGGCTGTCGCGCTCCAAGCCGCTGTCCAACCAGAAGTTCAGCCCGCAGGCACTGGGCACGCTGAAGGAACAGCTGGCCGCGGACGGCATCGAGCCGGTGCGGGTCAAGGGCTACGAAAGCGTCGAGACCTCGGATGACGGCGTCACCATCACCGACAGCGAAGGCAACACCTTCGAGGTCGACTGGGTCCTGCTCGGCACCGGACGCACCCCGCACACCGAGGGCCTGAACCTCGACGCCATCGGGGTGAAGACCGACGCCCGCGGCTTCGTGAAGCGCCGCCCCACGCTGCAGACCGATGTCGACACTATCTACGCCATCGGCGATGTCGCGAGCGAGTGGCAGACCGCGAACCACGCCCTGGCGGACGCCACCATCGCGGTGGAGAACATTCAGAACGGCAACACTCGGGAGCAGGACGAGCGCTTCGTGCCGATCGCGATCTACTCCGCGGTGGAAATGGCGCGCCTTGGCATGGACGAGGACGACGCCGAGGACGAGGAACTGGAACCGGCGGTCGGCTTCGCCGCCTTCGAGACCTCGCCGCGCGCGCTGGGCCAGGACGAGCCGGAGGGCTTCGTCCGCCTGATTGGCGACATGGACACCGGCGCCCTGCTGGGCGGCGAGGTCATCGGCAGTGATGCCGGCGAGCTGATCCACATCCTGTCCCTGGCCCCCGACCGCGCCACCGCGCTCGCCTGGATCGCCCAGGGCCAGTGGAACCACCCGACCCGCGCCGAGGAGTTCCTCAACGCCACCGAGACCCTCGCCTCCAAGTGGAACCTCAAGTCCGAGATCTTCGGCCTCTGACCGGACCTATTCGTCCTCGCACGCAGTGGGTTGCGAGGGCGGTTCGCCTCGCATTCCCGCTTCGGAGAAGCTAGCTTCTTGGGTTCACATCAAGACAAGGACGCCACATGGTCGCGAAACCCGACTACGTCGAGGGCGGCGAAACTGCTCGCCTGATCCCGGTCGCCGCAGACTCCAATCGCGAGGTACGCGCTGCATCTGTCGTTCTTGCCGCAATGCGTGGCGTCTTCGAATTCAGACAGACAATGCTCCACTCGCTCAATGTGCGGGTGGGCAATCGCGCCGATCTGGGCGCCTGGACCGAAGTAACATTCAAGGAGGAACGCAAGGGAAAGCAACGGAGAAGCAAAAATGATCGGCCCGATGGGCTGATCGTGCTGGACACTGGGCGCAAGAAATGGACTGCCCTGATAGAGGCGAAGATCGGCAACGCCGAAATCGGCGAAGAGCAATTAACCGCCTATCTCGAACAGGCCAGGGCACATAAGATCGATGCGGTAATCACCATAACCAATCAGTTTGTGGCCGAGCCTTCCCATCACCCCGTCAAACTCCCGAAGACCCAGACACGCAACATCGAGCTCTACCACTGGTCGTGGATGTACCTGTTGACCCAAGCCACACTTCTACTGGAGGGCAACGAGGTCGGGTCGTCCGACCAGCACTTCCTGCTTGAGGAAGTGGTCCGCTACCTCGGGCATGAGTCCAGCGGCATCAGCCGCTTCGACAGCATGAACCGTGAGTGGAAGGAGGTCGTCTCCAAAGTCAAAAGTGGTGCCACACTCAATAAGAACAGCGAAGAGGTCGAGAACACCGTCTCCAGCTGGCATCAGGAACAGCGCGACCTGAGCCTGGTAATGAGTCGGAAACTTTCACAACCGGTTCGGCTGCGTCTTTCCCGCGCGCATCGCACCGACCCAAAGAAACGTCTCAAAGACGATTCAGAGATACTTGCCAGCAAGCACATCCTGGAGTGCGAACTCGAAATCCCGAACGCAGCGGCAGAACTGCGTGTCACGGCCGACTTGGCCAAACGTGTGATTGTCTGTTGCATGAAAGTCGGGGCCCCGCAAGACAAGAAACGCACCAGTGCGCGCGTCAACTGGCTCCGCCGTCAGCTCACTGGTATCGATACCACGGGACTATTCGTGAAGGCCATCCGGCCCGGCCGCGCCGAATCCACTCAAGCGCCTTTGGCCGACGTCCTGGAAGACGCCGATGCGCTGGAACCAGGCAACACGGATGTCGTACCGACTGCCTTTGAAATCTTCTACATGTCCGACCTGGCGTCACGATTCTCTGGCAGCAAAGTCTTCATCGAAGAATTGGAGCGAGCCGTCCCCCACTTCTACGAACAGGCTGGGCAACGTCTCCGCGCCTGGGTTCCTCCACCACCAAAAATCAAAAGAGGGGACCCAGCGTCTGCTCTGTCTTCTGAAGAAAGCGCACCAGAAAACGACGAAGGGCATGACAACGCAGCATCTTAAGAACCCAATCCCCGGGTCGTAACCAACCACAGTCGCGAGGTGAGTGGCTTTACTCCGCCTTGCGGGCGCGCTTGGCCGCGAGGACCTCGGCGTCGGCGCGTTGTACGAGCATCTCGAGCTGCGTATCGGCGGCCTCGAAACCGGCGCCCCCCAGGCTCAGGGCCACGCCCGCGTCCTCCTGCACCTGAGTACGCAGGCGCTCGCCCATCTGGCGCGCGGCCGCGAGGGGCGTATCGGGGAGGAGCAGCACGAACTCATCCCCGCCATAGCGGGCAAACAGGTCATTCGCGCGCAGGGTCGTCTGCACGCTCGCCGCTACCTTTCTCAACACGGCGTCGCCCGCCGCGTGACCGTCCTGGTCGTTGATGCTCTTGAAGCCGTCGAGGTCGAACATGAGCAGGGACAAGGCGCCACCATGCCGTCGCGCGCGTTCCATCTCGCGCTCGGCCCCCGCCTGGAAATGCCGGCGGTTGCCCACCCCCGTAAGGGTATCGCTCGAGGCGAGCGCCTCCAGTTGCCGGTTCGCCTCCTGGAGCTGCTGGTTCACCGCGTTCAGGGCCCGTGTGCGCTCGTCGACCACGGCCTCGAGGTCGCGGTTGTAGCGCTCCAGGCTTGCGCGCGCCAGCCGCAGCTCGGTGACATTCTGGGAGACCCCGAACAGGTGCGTGATGGTCCCGTTCGGGTCGTGTACGGGCACCAGCAGGGTCAGCCAGTGCCCCTCGCGTTCCTGGCCACGGGCATCGTGAAAGGTTGCGTGTTCCTCGTAGCGCAGAGGGGCATCCTGGCGCAGACACTCGCGGTAGTGCGCCACCACCTCCTCCGCGACCGACCAGGGCAGGAAGTCGTGCAGGCGCTTGCCGCTGCAGTCCTGCCCAAACAGTTCCGTCATCTTCGGGTTGGCCGCCTCGACCAGGAAGTCCGGCCCCTCGACCCGGATCAGGAACATGTTCTCCGGGAAGTGCTCCCAGATCTCCACCAGCAGGCCCGCCTGCTCGATGGCTTCCAGAAATCCCGGTTGCTGGCGGTCCGTCATGCGTTCGATCCCTCTGGGTCCGGGTTGCGTGCCCGGCAGCCCCGGGCTCAGCGCATGTAACCGTAGCCGTCCTGTTGCTGCAAGCGCACGATCTCGGCATCGGCCATCGGGACCACGCTGGCGAAGCCGTGGAAGTCCTCCGGTCCATAGCCACGGCGGGCGGCGCCGGCCTGGCAGATTCGGTACTCGATGACGCCATTCAGCGTGAGCCCGCGGGCGCGGGTCATCAGGGTTTCATGTTCGGCAAAGTGTTCACGCGCGAACAGGTCCAGTGCGTCCCCGTGGATGACCAGCACGATGTGACTGTCGAACGGATCGTCACCCGTCATGCGGCTCAGGTAGGCAGCGTGATCCAGCACGTCCTCCAGGGCCTCCGGGGTACCGGCCGTCACATCATAGACGGCCTTCAGGCCCGCATAGTCCTGCTCCACCGGCGCGGCGCTTCCCCAGGGTGCCGGGGTCTCCTCCGCGTACACCAGGGCGCCCGGAACGGTCAGGAGCCCAATCCACAATCCGGCGAGCACCAGTGCCCGCCACCTGCCCTGCCGTATCCGGATCATTCTCGCTCTCCCCTGGTGTCAGTCGGCCCGTGACCGGCGGCGTCGGTTGCGGCCGCAACCAGCGCCTCGAAATCGGCCACCGGCATCGCGTGGTGGTACAGATAGCCCTGGAAACGATGGCAGCCGTGGCGCACCAGGAAGTCCCGCTGGGCCTCGTTCTCGACCCCCTCCGCGATCAGGCTGAGCCCCATGTTGTGGGCAATGGCGGCGATGGTCGCGACGATATTGGCATCATCCGCATCGTGCTCGATGTCCTGCACGAACGAGCGGTCGATCTTCAGGACGTCCAGCGGCAGTCGCTTGAGGTAGCCGAGGGACGAATAGCCGGTCCCGAAGTCGTCCAGTGCCAGGGCGACGCCCCGGGCCCGCAAGGCCTCCAGGTTGGCAATCAGGGGCTGCGAGGCATCCGCCATCACGCTCTCGGTAACCTCGATATGCAGCCGCTGCGCGGCGGCCCCGGTCTCGTCCAGGATGGCGGTCACCTCCTCCATGAGGCGGGGCTGGCGCAAATGATGCGGGGACAGGTTCACCGAGATCGGCAGCCTGTCCAGGACCGGGCGCCCCTGCCAGGCCCGCAGGGTGTGGCAGGCCTGCTGCAGCGCCAGGCGCCCGACCTCGAGGATCTGGCCGGTGTGTTCGGCCACGGGGATGAATTCACCGGGCGAGATCCAGCTGCCATCGGGCTGCGGCCAGCGCATCAGGGCCTCCGCCCCGAGGATCCGCCCCTCCGGGTCGACCTGGGGCTGCAGGTGGATCACCAGTTCCTCGCCCTGCAGGGCCCGGCGCAGCTTGCGCTCGAGTTCCGCCTCGCGCAGCAGCGTGCGCTGCATGGCGGGATCATAGAAGCGCACCCCGTTGCGCCCATGCTGCTTGGCCTGGTACATCGCGAAATCGGCCTGCTTGAGCAGCTCCTCCGGGGTGTCAAAGCCACGCGGGAACAGCGTGATACCGATGCTCCCGGACATCACGTGCTCGATATCGTCGATGCGCACCGGCTCGCGCATGGCCTTCAGCAACTCGCCCGCGATGCGCTGGGCGTCCGCGCCGGCCTGCGAGCGATCCGGGCTCAGCTCCTCCAGCAGAGCCACGAATTCGTCCCCGCCCAGGCGGGCCACGATATCCTGATCGCGCAGGCGCGCGGTAAACCGCTGCGCGAGGGCCTGCAGCAGGCGGTCGCCGGCGGAATGGCCGCAGGTGTCGTTGAGCGTCTTGAAGTTGTCCAGGTCGATCAGCAGCAGTGCCGCGTGGCGCCGGGTGCGATTGACCGTGTGGATGGCGTGCTCCAGGTGCTCCAGCAGCAGCCGCCGGTTCGGCAGGTCGGTGAGGGCATCACGAAAGGCCAGCCGGGCATTCTCTTCCTCGATCTCCACGATATGCCCCAGGCGGCCGGCCATGGTCCGGGTCACCTCCTGCAGGCGGGCGATCTCGGCCACGCGCGAGTCGGCTTGCAGATCGGTCTGGAAGTCCCCGTGCCCGATCCGGTCCAGCGTATCCATGGCCCGCCGCATCGGGCGCAGGGTGCGCCCCAGCCACAGGTACAGCCCGCCGGCAATCAGCACGAGCATCCCGAAGGCGGCGACGTAGGTCGTGGCATTGATCAGGTTCTGGGTCGCCACCGATTCGGTCAGATCCCGCGCCAGGACCACCGTGGCCGTCGCCTCTTCGCCACCAAACGGGACCAGCGGCAGGTAGACCAGCTGGGAATGCCGGCCATCTGCGTCAACGCGGCTGGCCGCCGCCTGCTGGTGCAGTCGCTCGCCCGGCGCGAGCGCCATCAGGAACGGCGCGGTCAGCGCCAGCGGCCCGCGCTCGTCCAGCAGCGCGGCGCGTCCCCCGCTGGCTTCGGCCATGGACTCGAGCGCGGAGGTCGACAGGTCGCGCAACTGCACGACTGCACCGATCGGATTGCCCCCCCGATACACCGGGATCGCCAGCCCGGCATAGACCCGCTCCCCGGGTACATGATGCAGCCCCTCGTGGAAGCGCCCGTCCTCCAGCGCCGCGCGCGCCAGCGGGACGCGTTCGCCGTGGTTGTCCGCGGAGTCGTAGCGCACGCCCCCCTGGGCATCGACGACCACGATCCGGTCCGCGATACCCCCGGCGCGCAGCCGGTTGTACAGGGGGTCGGCATAGGTCCGGATGCCGGCATCGTCGCGCAGCGCGCCGATCAGCGCCTCGTTGCGGGTCACGGCCGTCGCCTCGGCGCGCATCCACTGCCATTCGTTCGCCAGCGTCTGGCGCCAGGCGGCCGACTGGCCCTCCACGCCCAGCCGGTCCAGGCGCTGCTCGGCCTGACCCACGGCGAGATGAGTGCCGGTGGCCAGCGTCACGCCCAGCACCAGGAGCCCGGCGAACATGACCCCGGCCAGGATCGTCTGGAGCCGGATTCGCCGCCCGGTGGGTGCGCCTGCAGACACCACGCGATTATTCAAACGGATAGCCCGAACGGATCCACTCCGGGAAGCCGCCGGGGAAGTAGTAGAGGTTCGTAAAGCCCCATTCCAGGGCGCGGCGGGTGGCCGCCTCGGTACGCCAGCAGTCCCGCTCGTTGCAGTACATCACCACCGGTGCGTCGACATCGCCGATGAAGTCCAGCAGGTTCTCGCGGGTAAAGCGATTCCGCTCGTCGTCCCGGTCCCGCATGATGGTCAGATTGCGCGCCTCGGGCACCCGCCCCGCCTCGTAGTCCGCACGCAACCGGGTGTCGACAAACGGCACCCCCGCGCGGAACAGCGCCCAGGCCTCGGCGGCCTCGATGGTCTGACTGCCCGGGATCATCTCCGGCGCGCGGTAGGGCCCCTGGGCCGCCGCCTGCTGCGCGAATAACAGCAGGCACAGGACCACCAGCCCCACCCGGACGAGCGATCCGCGGCGGGGCCGGAAAAGGGCCTGGTGAAATACAGCATTCATGCGCGAACGGTAGCACGGTCCGCGTCCCGAACCACGCGAAAATGCGGCCGTTTCGGGGCAGATCCGTGCAGGCACGGCCCGCATCAGCCCTCCCCCGCGCACCCGGCCCCACACGAAAAAGCCCCGCACAAGGCGGGGCTCTTCAACAACCTGGCGCTTGCGCGCCGGGGTTGTCTTACTGCGCTTCGACGTTCGCGGCAGCCGGACCCTTCTGGCCCTGCTCGACGTCGAACGAGACGCTCTGGCCTTCGGCCAGGGACTTGAAGCCACTACCCTGGATGGCGCTGTGATGGACGAACACGTCCTTGGAGCCATCGGTCGGGGTAATAAAGCCAAAGCCTTTTTCGTCGGAGAACCACTTCACTGTACCTGTAGCCATTTCGGTTACCTCTGTTTTGTACGTACTGGATTGGGATTTCGAGGGGGGAGAGACTGGAGGGCAACCGAACGACGGTGAAGATTGATCGTGATTCTCTGCGGCCCCAACCGGGACCGGAACTGCGAATCTGAACGCCCCTTGCGGGGTGTCGCCTGGTGCTGCATGGAGCCTGTTACCGTTACCTCGCGGCCATTGTCCGCCCAAACCGCGGTGCATTGATAGTGTTTTTTCGGGTTTTCTCGGGCGCCGACCCGAAACCCCTTTGGGATCCGTGACTTGCCAGCGAATTTATTTTTCGGTTCGCACACGGGCCAGACCGTCCCCGCGGCAACCGAGCGCAAAACCCGCGATTCTGCCGGCATCGCGTTCAGACGCCGCCCTCGCCGGTCGGCTGGGATCCAGCCCAATCGTCCACGGCCAGCGGCAACGGGACATGCAGCGCGGCCGCCATCACCCGCATCAGTTCGACCTCGGCGGTCACCACCTGCCCGCCATGGCTCGCGGTGGTAACCATGGCCTGGATCAGCTGGTCCTTGTCGCGCATGCGCAGGCCATCCAGTTGCTCCAGCACACGGTCCAGCACACTGGCCCAGGCGCGGGCCCCGGAGGGACCGGTCAGGGCCTCTGGAAGCTCGACTGTCAGCGGCAGGGCGCCGGTCAGGACACCCACGCCGGCCGTCAGCGCCGCGCGCGCCGCGGCCGGATCCGCCGCGTGACCGTGATGGGCAAGCACCGCCAGCAGGAAATGCGCGCCCTCCTGGTGGTCCTCCAGGGCAGCGTGGCGCGGCCGGGACGCGGCGGCCGGGTCCTGAATGTCCCCGAGCTGCCGGTCAAGAAGACGCCCCAGCGCGTATTCGAAGACCGCCACTCGCCCGTCGGCATGGATCAGGCGATCGACCAGGGACCGCAGGCGTGCCCTGTCGTCCGCGTCCAGGCGCCGCAGGGCCGGGAATCCGAGCTCCAGCAAGGGCAGGCGCAGATCGTCCCGCAGCTCGGGTTCCGCTGTCTGCAGGCGACGCACGGCCTCCTGGAGGTCACCACCCAGCGCCTCGCCGATCACCGCCAGCTGCCGTTCGCGTACCTCCGGGTCCGGGTTCAGGAGCAGATACAGCACCACCTCGATCGCCCGCGCCTCCGAGCGCGCGGCCCAGGCCAGCGGCCCCGGGATGGCGGCCAGCAGCATCCCCGCCCCCAGGATGTGGGTCAGGGCCGGATGGCCACCCAGGGCGTCCTCCACGGCCTCCGCCCCGGGCAGACGCCCCTCGCGCTCGCGCTGCATGCCATCCACCGCGCGCTCGCGCGCCCGTTCGCGCACGCGGGCATTGAGCCGCTCGCGCAGGCCCTTGAGCTCCTCCGGATCGAATTGCGGCTGCAGGATGCGTACGCGCTCCAGCAGCGGCGGATGGGTCTCGAAGAGCTGCCCGATCGCGTCGCTGGCAAACAGCATATGGGTGATCTCCTCGGTATTGCCGTTGAGACCGGCATAGCGCGCCGCCACCTTCTTCAGGGCGCCGGCCAGGCCGTCCGGCTCGCGGGTAAACTGCACCGCGTGGGCATCCGCCAGGTATTCGCGCTGGCGCGAGATGCCCGCGCGGATCCAGCGCGCCAGCGCCAACCCCGCATAGCCGACCACGATCAGCGTGACACTGAGCACCCCGACCCCGGTATCCGCGACATCCCCCTTGTGGCGGCGGCGCCGGCGTGCCAGCCCGCCCTGGCCCAGCAGCGCCAGGACCTCGATGCCGTAGAGGATGCCGATCAGGCGCATGTTGAGGCGCATGTCGCCATTGAGGATATGTCCGAACTCGTGCGCGACCACCCCCTTCAGCTCGGCCCGCTCCAGGCTGTCCAGGGCGCCGCGGGTGACCGCGATCACCGCGTCATTCGGGGCAAACCCGGCCGCGAAGGCGTTGATGCCCAGGTCCTGTTCCAGCACGTAGACCTCGGGCACCGGCATCCCGGAGGCAATCGCCATCTCCTCGACCACGTTGCGCAGCCGCTGCCACTGGGGGTCGGCGGGGTTGCCCGCGATGCGCACGCCGCCCATCTCCTGCGCGATCAGGCCGCCACCCCCGGCCCGCAGCTGCCAGGCCCGGTACAGGCTCGCGAGCACGATCAGCCCCGCCGTGATCCCCATGGTCCAGGCGATCGCCGCACCGCTGCCGCCCAGGAGCCAGACCGCAATGCCCAGCACTCCGACAACCGCCAGCACCGCCAGGGCGAACAGAACCAGCAACCAGCGGGTCCTGCGCTGCACCTGGTCCTGCTGTTCGAAAAAGTTCATGGCTGTCCCTCGCCCGCGCAAGGCCGCCGCCTCGAGGGATCGGGCGGTCACGGCCATGCAGCCACACGACGAGCGTAGCAGCGTGGAGGGTACCGGGGAATGCGCCGCGCACGCCCACTGCCGGGCGCGCGCCGCGAGGGCGGCTCAGTCGCCGGCGACGGTCATCGACTCGATCAGGATGGAGCCGGTGTGGATGTTGCCGCGGCGGTCGACATCGGTGCCCACGGCCGCCATGCGCCGGAACATGTCCTTCAGGTTACCGGCGATGGTGATCTCCTCCACCGGGTACTGCAGCTCGCCGTTCTCGACCCAGAACCCGGCAGCCCCGCGGGAGTAGTCGCCGGTCACCATGTTCACGCCCTGCCCGATCAGCTCGGTCACCAGGAAGCCGGTACCCATCTCGGACAGCAGGGCGTCAAAGTCCTTGTCCCCCGGGGCCACGGTCACATTGCGCGCGCCACCGGCGTTGCCGGTGGTCTCCAGCCCCAGCCGACGCGCAGCGTAACTGTCCAGGGTATAGCTCTGCAGGACGCCATCGGCGATCAGCGGCCGGTTGCGGGTGCGCACCCCCTCGCCGTCGAAGGGTGCGCTGCCCAGCGCGCGCGGGGTCAGCGGGCGTTCCTCGATCTGCATCCAGGCGGGGAACACGGTCTCGCCCACGGCATTCAACAGGAACGAACTTTCGCGGTACTGGGCCGGCCCGGAGATCGCGCGGGTGAAGCTGCCGATCAGGGTGCGCGCCATCTCTGGCGCGAACAGCACCGGGCAGGTGCGGGTGGAGAGCTTGCGCCCGCCCAGCCGGCGCACGGTGCGCTCGGCCGCCTCGCGCCCGATCGCCTCGGCGGCGGTCAGGTCGCCCGCGTGGCGGGCCACGGTGTAGGCATAGTCGCGCTGCATGCCGGCCGCGTCGCGCGCCACCAGGGCGCAGGACAGCGAGTGCCGGGTGCTGCGATATCCCCCCATGAAGCCCTGGCTGTCGCCGAGAAAGGCCATGGCGCGCCGCGTACTGACGCTGGCGCCCTCGGAGTTCTCGATCCGGTCGTCGGCCGCGAAGCCCGCGGCCTCGATCGCGCGGGCCAGTTCGGTCGCCTCAGTGGCGCTGCAGCCCCAGGGGTGGTCAAGGTCGAGGTCCTCCCAGTCGCTCGCCTTGAACGCGGGGTCCGGCATCCCGGCATACGGATCCGGCTCGGTGTAGCGGGCGATGCGGCAGGCGGCCTCGACGGTGTCGATCAGGGCCTGGTCGCTGAAGTCCGTGGTGGAGGCCGCCCCCTTGGACTGGCCGAAGTAGACGATCAGCGACAGGCTCTGGTCGCGCTCGTGCTCCAGGCTCTCGATCTCCCCCTTGCGCACACCCAGCTCCAGCCCGACGCTGTGGCTGACCACCGCCTGGGCGTCCGAGGCCCCGCGCTCGCGCGCCGCCTCCAGCGTGCGCTGGACCCGTGCCTGGAGGGATTCCGGCGAATGGGACAGGGCCTGGACCTCGCCGTCCTGGGACAGGGATTCCGGGCTCACGCGTTCGGGAGATGTACTCATGCAGGGTTCCGCTATAAAGGGACGAGTCGGGGATATCCGTCAGGGATACAGAAACAGGGAAGCGGCCCCGGGCCATTCAGCCCGGAACCGCATGCGGTGCCGGGCGATCTAGTCGACCCGGGCGCCGTGCTTGTGGACCGCGCCGGCGTTGCCCCAGCGCTCAAGGTCGTCGACATGCACGCCGACCCAGTACAGCATGCCGACGCTGTCCCGGGTCCAGCCGCCGACCAGGTCCTGGCCCTCGCCCAGCTCGACGTGGTGGGCAAACTGCTCGGCCTTGTCGCGCGCGCGGAACACATGCCACTGCACGATCTGGTCGTGGCCATGCCCTTCCGGCAGGGAACGTTCCTGTTCGAGGAAATCGAGATTCATCTGTTGCCTCCTTGTCCTTGTCGCCGTTTCGACGCCGATTCTCCGGTCCCGCAGCGCTCACGCCGCCTGGGTACCGCCCACGGTCATGCCATCGATCCGCAGCGTGGGCTGACCCACGCCAACCGGCACGCCCTGGCCCTCCTTGCCGCAGGTCCCGATACCGGAATCGAGCTTCATGTCGTTGCCGATCATCGATACCCGCGTCAGCACATCCGGGCCATTCCCGATCAGGGTCGCACCCTTGACCGGGTACGTCACCTTGCCCTTCTCCACCCGATAGGCCTCGGAGGCGGAGAACACGAACTTGCCGGAGGTGATGTCCACCTGGCCGCCGCCGAAATTGACTGCGTACAGGCCGTCGTCCACCGAGGCCAGGATCTCCTCCGGGTCGGCGTCGCCGCCGAGCATGTAGGTATTGGTCATGCGCGGCATCGGCAGCCGGGCATAGGACTCGCGGCGGCCGTTGCCGGTGGAGCGCGTGCCCATCAGGCGGGCGTTCATCTCGTCCTGCATGTAGCCGCGCAGTACGCCGTCTTCGATGAGCACGGTCTGCTGGGTGGGGTTGCCCTCGTCGTCGACGTTCAGCGAGCCGCGCCGCCCCTCCAGGGTGCCGTCATCGACGATGGTGATGCCCTTCGCCGCGACCTGCTCGCCGACGCGTCCGGAGAACGCCGAGGTGCCCTTGCGGTTGAAGTCGCCCTCCAGCCCGTGGCCGATCGCCTCGTGCAGCAGCACGCCCGGCCAGCCGGGGCCGAGCACCACCTTCATGGTCCCGGCCGGGGCCTCGCGCGCCTCCAGGTTGACCAGCGCCTGGCGCACGGCCTCGCGGGCATAGCCGGCGGCCCGGTCCGACTCGCGGAAGTACTGGTAGCCGAAACGTCCGCCGCCGCCCGAGGTCCCGGATTCGCGACGCCCTCCCTGTTCGACGATGACCTGCACGTTCAGGCGCACCAGCGGGCGCACGTCGGTCGTCAGCTCGCCGCGGGCGTTGAGCACCAGCACGACCTCGTGCACCCCGGCCAGGGAACACATCACCTGGGTGACGCGCGAATCCTCGGCGCGGGCCACGGCATCCACCTCCTTCAGGAGGTCGATCTTGGTCTGTTCGTCCAGCGAATCCAGCGGGTTGTCGGGGGCGTACAGCGCCGGGCGCGACGGCGACCGCGAGGCCACAGCGATGCGCCCGCTCTGACCGGCGCTCGCGATGCTGCGCGCGGTCTTCGCGGCCTCCAGCATGGCCGGCATCGCGATGTCGTCAGAGTAGGCAAACCCGGTCTGCTCGCCACGCACCACGCGGATGCCGACCCCGCGCTCGATATTGAAGCTGGCGGACTTCACGATGCCATCCTCCAGCGACCACCCCTCCTGGCTGGCGAACTGGAAGTAGCAGTCGCCCCCATCGATGCCGTGACCGAAGGTGGTACCCAGAAGGGTGCTCAGCTCGCTGTCGCCGAGACCGGCGGGGTCGAGCAGGGTCTGTTGCGCAAGACGGTCGATCATGCAGTCCTCTCGGGTTCGGAGATCGGCTGCCCCGCCGCACTTGCAGGCGGGGCAGCACTTGTCGGTTCAGTATGGAGCTTGGGGCACCGCCCGCGCTTTCAAGCGCGCCGGCGTTGCGGGTTTATGTCGCCGGATCAGGTGGTCCCGGGGCACGGCAGGCGGCGATGCTCCACGGCCGGGAAGCTGTTGCGGATGCGCGCGGCCTGGGCCCGGTCCAGATCGGCCAGCAGCACGCCCGGGTTGCGCTGGAGCTGGCCGACGATCCGGCCCCACGGATCCACCAGGGCGCTGTGGCCATAGGTTTCGCGGCCGTTCACATGGAACCCGCCCTGGGCCGCCGACAGCATGTAGCACTGGTTCTCGATGGCGCGCGCCCGCAGCAGCACGTCCCAGTGCGCCTGCCCTGTCTGCGCCGTGAAGGCCGCCGGCAGGGCGACCCATTCCGCCCCCTGATCCAGCAGGGCCCGGAACAGCTCGGGGAAGCGCAGGTCGTAGCAGATCGCCAGGCCCATGCGGCCGGCCGGCGTATCCACGACCACCACCTGGTCGCCGCGCTCGAAGACCTTCGATTCGGTATAGGCCTCGCTGCTGTCCGGCAGGCGCACGTCGAACAGGTGGATCTTGTCGTAGCGCGCCACCTGCTGCCCCTGATCGTCGAACACCAGGCAGGCGGACCGCACCCGGTCGCCGCCCGCGGTCTGCAGCGGGATGGTCCCGCCGACGATCCAAAGCCCGAGGCGCCGAGCCTGCTCGGCGAGAAAGGCCTGCAGCGGACCGGCACCGTCGGCGACCTCGGCGATGCCGAGCACATCGGTCTCCTGCATGCCCATGAAGGCGAAGTTCTCCGGCAACACCGCCAGGCGCGCGCCCTTGTCGGCCGCCTCCTGCAGCAGTCGCTTGGCCTCCAGGAGGTTCGCCTGGGGCTGGGGTCCGGAGGCCATCTGGATGGCCGCTACCTGAGTCATGTTGCTCCGCTTGTCCGTTGCGAGACCGGTCGGGGCGCCACTGCCCGCGCCGGTATCAGTCGTTGTCGGCCCCGTCGGTCTCCGCTGCCGGCTCCACCAGCACGCGTACCTGCGGGTCGTCCCAGGGGCCCGTCACCGCGTACTCGACGCGGGCCGCCTCTTCTATCTGATCCCCGATCCCCAGCACGCGTTCCGCAAGAAGCACCACAACCCCGGTCACGGGGCCGCCCACCAGGGCCCCGACGATCGGAAGCGCGGTGCGCAGGCTCGGCACGACCACGATTTCGTGATCATAGTCACGTGCCACCAGCCCGGTGCGACCGCTCAGACGCACCCTGGCCGAGGGTCCCTCCAGGCGCAGGTCGGGCACATGCAGGTCCCCGTCGCGCAGCACGGCGTCCGCGGTCAGCTCGCTGAAGGTCAGACCCTCGGTGAACACGTCGCGGAAGTCCAGCCGCAACCGCCGCGGCAGTACGTCCAGGCTGACCAGCCCCAGCAGGCGACCCGCCCCCGGCTCGACATCCGCCAGGCGCCCGTCGGACAGCGACAGCTCCACGGACCCTGTCAGCTGCGCCAGGCTCGGGGCGTACAGCGGCCCCGGCCAGACGAGCGACAGCGACCCGTCGCCGGCGCCCCCGACCAGGGCCCGCGACAGCCCCGCCGACCGCAGGGCCGCGCCCCAGTCGTCACCGGACAGGGTCGCATCCAGGCGTGTCTCCGGCAGTCCCTCCGCGGACACCCGCCAGACGCCGACCGCATCGGCATGGAGATCGCCCTCCGGGGCACGGACCTCGAGGTCCCGGATCACCAGACCGCTGGCCTGCGGCTCCAGGCCCAGCTCGATATCCGCGAAACGGTAATCGCCCAGCGCCAGGCTGTCGAGCGTCAGGTCCACTGCCGGCCAGGCCCGCGGATCCTCGAAACTACCGGCTGTGACGGGCTGCACCTCCGCTTCGGCCTCTTCGCCAGCGCCGGTCCACTCGAGACCGTCCAGAATCAGGTGGCGCAGATGCGCCTCCCAGCGATCGCGCCCACCGGCGGCCATCGGGCGCCAGCGGGCCTCGCCAGCCAGCCAGTCGGACGCCACCTCCAGATCCCATCCCGCGTCCCCGCGCCGGCCGAGGAAGCGCAGCCCGGGCAGGTCCCGCTCGCCCCAGCGGATACGGTCGCGGATATCCAGTTCCAGGCGCGTCAGCGCCACGGCCTGCTCCGCCTCCTCGGCATCGTCGCCGGCCGCGCCCAGATCCACCGCACCGCCCCAGGGGGCCTCGCCCAGGGCCTCGAGCCACGGGTCCACCTCCAGCCGTGGCAGGCGGGCCCGCACCGAGACGCCCGCCCCCGGCAGGGTCAGGGCGCTGGCCCGGGGCGCGCCGATCTCCAGGGCCAGGGCCTGCAGGGCCACCCCGCGCGCTGCCGTTCGGGGCTCGGCGCCGCGCACGGCCGGGTCCTCGGGGGCGGCGGTCGGGGAAAGACGCAGGTGGGCCCGCAGGACCGATCCCAGTGTCAGGTGGCCAATGCCCGCGCCGTCATGGCCCAAGGGCAGCGTCAGTTCCAGCGCGCGGGCCTCCTCCGCCGGCTTGCCGATCGGCTCCGGCCAGTCGATCGCCACACCGACCAGATCCGAGTTCAGATCCAGACGCACGCCATCCACCGCCTGGCCAAGGCGCAGTCGCGCCTCCCACTGCGCCGAACCCTCCAGGTAGGGGGCCAGCTCCGGAAAATCCTCCAGCCAGGGCCCCAGGGGTTGTCTCCCGCGCGCCGTGAGCCGCGCGGTCTCGCCATCCAGGGTCCAGTCCGCCCCCAGGATGACGGTCTCGTCATGGACACGCGCGGTCACATCCTCCGCCGCGATGCGATCGGCGGTATCGAACCGGACCTGGCCCTCGACGGCCTCCAGCACCGCGGGCCAGCCCGGGACCTCGGCGCGCGTGCCCTGGAGATCCAGCGTGCCGGCGACCCGCGTCTGGTCCATGCGCCCCTCCTGCAACGGCAGGGTCAGGGAGAGCCCCAGCCGGGTCGGGCCCGTCAGGCGCGCCTGATCGCGCAGTTCCGCCGCCTCCTCCAGCAGGTCGGCCTGACGCAGATAAGTCAGCAGATCAGCGGCATCACCATCGGCCGTGCCCTCCAGTTCGAGGACCGCGTTCTCCATATCCTCGATCCCGATCCGGGTGGCATCCACCTCGGTGTCGAGGATGCGGCCCCGCGCGTCCTCGGTGCGGAAGCCCGCGTTGTGGAACAGCAGCCGCCCGCTGACGTCCTCGGCCCTGGGCCAGCCCTCCTGGTAGTCGAGGATGCCCGCCTCGACATCCGCCCACAGGTCGAACACCCCCTCGCCGTCGGCAAACGGGAAGTCCTCTCCGCGTCCGCGGTAGGCCATGCCGCCCCCCGTGGAGACCCCAGTCACGATGCTATCCACCAGCCACTGATAGGTGTTCTCCGGCAGGTGATACAGCGGCAGGTAGCGCGCGGTACGGTCGCCGTTGGCGCGCAGGATATCCATGGCGATATCGACCCGCGGTCCGGCCGCGTGCCCGTCCAGCCGCATCCGCATGCGCCCGCGTACCGCGGCGTCGGCATTCGCGGCATTCAGGCCCTCGCCCGCCAGGTGCCAGTGCCCGGAGTCGTCACGCTCGGCGCGCAGGCGGCCACGGGCGGTGTCCAGCACCACCGGCTCGGCCAGTACCCGCGGCAGATCGATCTCCAGGTCGCGGCTGTCCAGAAGCAGCTCCACGCCGCCGCGACGCCACTGCAGGTAGCCCGCCGCCCCCTGCACCCCGAGCCCATGCCCGGCGGCACGCCAGCCAAGATCCCGCACATCGGCCTCGGCCCAGACCGGCTGCAGCCGGTCCGACTCGCGGCGCGCCTCGAACCGGGCCAGGTCCAGTGTTCCGCGCGGATGGAGGTCGGCGATACGCTCGGCCAGCTCGGGCGCCGCCTGGCGCAGCAGGGTGAGCAGGGGCGCGTAGGGCTCGACGTCGACATCGCGGGCCGCCAGCTCCACCGCATCCACCACCAGCTCGCGGGGCTCGCCCTCCAGGCGGTAGGCCAGGCGCAGGTCCCCGGAACCCGGCCGCGTCCCGCTCCAGGACGACCGGTGCCGACCGTCCCGGACCCGCCAGTCGAATCGATGGCCGATGGCCGGACCGTCCGGTTCCCCGGCCAGGCCAAGAGTCGTCTCGTGATCCCCGCGCAGCCAGGCCATGCGGCCATCGTCGAGCGCACCCCACAGGCGCAGCGTCGCGGTGCCCTCGGGCGCGGGCCAGCCCAGGTAGGCCAGCCACGGCTGCCAGGCGGTCAGGTCCACCGCATCCGCTTCGAGGAAGAAACGCGCATCGCGCAGATCGGCCGCCGGCGCCTGCAACCCGAGCACGAAATGCCCGCCCGCATCCGGCGCATCCAGGGCCCCGTCGAGAAACAGCCGCAGCGAGCCATCGTGCGCCGTGCGCAGGGCCGCCCGGTCCAGCCGCGCGGCGGACTCCAGGCCCGCGCCGCGGTCCTCCCAGATCAGCCGGATCGCCTCCGCCTCGACATCGGGCCACTGCGCCACCGGGATGGTGAGCAAGCGCCCCTCACCCATGCCGATCTCGCGCCCGTGGAGGGAAAACCGGCCATCGGCATGGCGCACCAGGCGCAGGTCCACCCCCTCGACCCGCACCGCCAGCGCCGGATGCCGGCTGCGCAGGCTGGCCCCGGCACTCAGCGATATCCCGAGGCGCTCGATGGCAACCGGCTCGCCCTCGGGCATCGCCACCCGGACCTCCCGCGCCACCAGCGCCGGGGACCAGCCGGCCCAGCCCAGTTCGATGCCCGCGGCGGAGACCTCGTGCTCCAGCTGCTCGCTGGCGGTCGCCTCCACCCAGGCGTGCAGGCCGTCCCAGTGCGGCAACGCCAGGCGCAATGCCAGGATGGCGATCACCAGCGCCAGCACCAGGGCCAGCAGGATCCCCAGGGCCACCCGTACACTTTGTGAACGGATGCTCATTTTTCACCCACCCGATCAAAACGCGGCCTGCCCGGCCGACCGGGACCCCGATCCATGCTGGGTCCGCACGCGTGCTTCACCTTGGTGTCTCTCCCTCCCCGCTGGCGACAATCGCCCGAATCCGGGCCATGTCTGAATTAGGTATAGCTCAGACGAAGACCACGTCGAACTGTTCCTGGGTGTAGAGCGTCTCCACCTGGAAGCGGATGGGGATGCCGACAAAGCTCTGCAGCTCCGCCAGCGCGGCGGATTCCTCGTCCAGCAGCAGGTCGATCACGTTCTGCGACGCCAGGACCCGCAGCTCGCGCGCGTCGTACTGGCGCACCTCGCGCAGGATCTCGCGGAACAGTTCGTAGCAGACGGTCTCCGCCGATTTGAGGTAGCCGCGCCCGCCACAGACCTGGCAGGGCTCGCACATCTGGTGCTCCAGGCTCTCGCGGGTGCGCTTGCGGGTCATCTCCACCAGCCCCAGCGGCGAGACATCGCAGATCTGCGTCTTCACGTGATCCCGTTCCAGCGCCTTTTCCAGCGCGCGGATCACCTGGCGCTTGTGCTCGTCGTCCTGCATGTCGATGAAATCGATGATGATGATCCCGCCGAGATTGCGCAGGCGCAGCTGGCGCCCGATGGCCTGGGCCGCCTCCAGGTTGGTCTTGAAGATCGTCTCCTCGAGCTTGCGATGGCCGACAAAGCCGCCGGTGTTGATGTCGACCGTGGTCATCGCCTCGGTCTGGTCGAAGATCAGGTAGCCACCGGACTTCAGCTCCACCTTGCGCTCCAGGGCGCGGTGGATCTCCTCCTCGACGTTGAACAGGTCGAAGATCGGGCGCTCGCCGGGGTAATGCTCGATGTGCCCGATCAGTTCCGGAAGGTAGCGCTCGACGAAGCTGCAGACCTTCTGATAGGTCTCGCGCGAGTCGATACGGATGCGCTCGATGTCCACCCCCACCATGTCGCGCAGGATGCGCTCGACCAGCGGCAGGTCGGCGTAGACCTCGGTCCCCGGCGGCGCGCTGGCCGCCTGTTCCTGCAGGCTGTCCCAGACCTTCTTCAGGAAGGCGGTATCGTTGTACAGGGCCTCGTAATCCGCCAGCTCCGCGGCGGTGCGCACGATGAAGCCGTGCTGCGGGGCCAGCTCGTCACGCAGCTGCTCGATGGACTCGCGCAGCCGCGCGCGCACGCCCTCGTCCTCGATGCGCGTGCTCACCCCGACATTCGACTGGTTCGGCATCAGCACCAGGTTGCGCGACGGCAGCGTGATGTAGGTGGTCAGGCGCGCGCCCTTGGACCCCAGCGGATCCTTGACCGCCTGAACCAGGATGTCCTGCCCCTCGCGCAGCAGTTCGCGGATGCCCTCGCGCGCCGGCGCCGCGCCGCCATTGGCGGTCCCGTTGCCCGCGGCGGTTGCCGGGGCATCCCCGCCCGACAGCGCATTGCCATTGAGCTCCTCGCGCTCCACCGGCGCCACGTCGGAGGCGTGCAGGAAGGCCGTACGCTCCAGGCCGATGTCGACAAAGGCTGCGTCCATGCCCGGCAGCACGCGCACCACCCGGCCCTTGTAGATGTTGCCCACGATCCCGCGGCGACGGGTGCGTTCCAGGTGCAGCTCGGTCAGGACGCCGTTTTCCACCAGGGCCACACGGCTCTCCTGGGGCGTCACATTCATCAGGATCTCGGTTCCGGTCATGCGTTCTTCTTGTTATCGAATGGGGACCAACCAGCCGCCGGGCCCGCGGGCGGGCGCGGCGGAGGTCCGGGATTTCGGGCTACTTGGTGACGGCTTCGGCCGAACCGGCCTCGCCGTCCGTCGGGGTTTCGGGCGGCGGGTGCTGGGCTCGCGGCCAGGACTTGATCACCGCATGCACCAGGGTCGCCAGCGGGATGGCGAAGAACACCCCCCAGAGCCCCCAGATGCCGCCGAACACGAACACCGCGGCGATAATCGCCACCGGGTGCAGGTTGACCACCTCCGAGAACAGCAGCGGCACCAGCACGTTGCCGTCGAGGAACTGGATCACCCCGTAGGCGATCAGCACCCAGGCGAACTCGGAACTCAGGCCGAACTGGAAATAGGCGACCGCGGCCACCGGGATGGTCACCACCGCCGCCCCGATGTACGGGATGATCACCGAGATGCCCACCATGAACGACAGCAGCACCGCGTATTCCAGCCCGAACCAGTTGAAGGTCAGGAAGGTGACCGCCCAGACGATCACGATCTCGATGAACTTGCCGCGCACGTAGCTGGCGATCTTCAGGTTCACCTCGCGCCACACCTGGCTGGCCAGGTGGGTATCCCGGGGCATGAACCCGCGCACCCAGCCGAGGATCAGGTCACGGTCCTTCAGCATGAAGAACACCATCAGCGGGACCACGATCAGGTAGATCACCACGTCCACGATGTGCCGCGCCGAGGACAGCGAGAAGGACACCACGCGCTGCCCCAGCAGGGTCGCCTCGGCGCGGATCGCCCCCATCAGCTCGAGGACCTGTTCGTCGGTAATCAGCTGCGGGTAGCGCTCGGGGAGCTGCAGCAGCAGCTTCTGGCCCTCCGAGATCATGCCCGGCAGCTCGCGCACCAGCTGGGTGACCTGGGCCGACATCAGCGGCACCACACTGAACAGCGCCGCAACGGTGAGTGCCAGAAAGGCCAGCAGCACGCAGGTGACCGCGAGGATACGCGGGATGTGCCAGAGGACCAGCCTCCGCACCGCCCCCTCCAGCAGGTAGGCAATGATCAGCGAGGCCAGCAGCGGCGCCAGGATGCGCCCGGCAAAGATGATGACCAGGAATCCCGCGAGCAGCAGAAACGCCAGGATCACCACCTGCGGATCGGTGAAATGACGCTGGTACCACTGACGCAGGATGTCGATCATCGCGACGGCCCTCCCGCCTCCGGGTCATCCCCGTCCGCGGAACGAGTCGGGTCCTGGGCCACCGCCTTCTCGTAATGGGTACGGAAGACGACCTCCAGCTCGTCGATCACCTCCACCGCCGGACGCCCCTGCATCACGTGCTGCCCCATCAGGGCCGAGGTCTCGTTCAGCAGCTTGGAGCGATCCAGCATGTGGTAGGTGGCGGACAGGCGGCGCATGGCCTTGATCACCGACTCGTTCTCCGGCCGCGGAATGGGCTCCGGCTCGGGCACCGGCTCCGGTGCGGGGGCCGGCGATTCCTGCTCCAGAAAGCGGGCAAACTTCAGCAGGCTGGCCTGGTCCTCGGGCGACAGCCGCACGGCGATCTCGGCGATCGCCCGCGCCGGGTCCTCGCGGCCCTTCTTGCGCGCGCCCCCCAGCACCGAGCCGAGATCGCCTCCCGACAGACCGCCATCGCTGCCCATGCCCAGTGGAGGGATCATCCCTCGTCCTCGATCTTCAGGCTGAATACCGGCATCTTGCGGCGTTCCTGCATCAGGCCCAGCGCCTTCACCAGCGCCACGATCACGTCCTCGGTCACCTTCTGCATCTCGCCCCATTCCATGCGCGCCTCGCCCAGGAGTTCGCCCATGTTCGGCGGCGGGTTGTGACGCGCCTCCATGATGATGTCCTCGAGCATCCCGGGCTTCATCTCGGGTCGAAACAGCATGCCATAGGTCAGTTCATCCGGCCGGATCGCCAGCCAGTCGCCGTCGTCGTCCACCAGTACTGGCTGCACGCCGTCCGGCAGGTCGACCCGGCCATTGACCAGTTGCAGCACCCGCCGGCCATCCAGGGCCTCGGCGAGTTCGTCGCCCTCGCCCGCCGCGGTCTTGTGCGCGGTCACGAAGCGCGCGCGATACATCGGGTCCTCGTGGGCGGTGCCACCGGCCTGCTCGGCCACCAGCAAACCGCCCATGCCGATCCCGACCACAGGGCGCTTCGAACGGCGAAAGATGTCGATCAGCGACAGCTCGTCCGGGACCTGCGGGTTCTCCTCGTGATCCGCGGTCGGCCAGGCGCCGCCCAGCAGCCACAGCCCGTCGAACTGGGCCGCGGAACCGGGCAGATCCTGCCCCACGAACGGCCGATAGTAGGAAAAGCCGATATCGCGTTTTTCCAGCTGTGACTCGATCAGTCCGAGAAACTCGGAATAGGTATGCTGCACTACGCAGTAGTTCTTCATGTCGCGTCAATCCTGATTTTGTATTCGGGTCCGAGCGAGGGAAACACGGATCGGGGCCGGGTCGCGGCGGCGTCACGCCGACCGGCGAACCCCGGCGCATGACGGCGGTGCCGTTGCCCGGCACCGCGTACCTCAATCCCGGTTTTCCTCTGCCGTGCAGTATCCGCGCAGGAACTGCATCAACACCTCCAGCGTGGGCACGCGGAACTTCTGCCGCGCGTGCACCAGGGAGATCGGCCGTTCCAGCGGCGGTGACAGTGGCAGTGCCACCAGTTCGCCCAGTTCCAGCTCCTTGGCCACCACCGCCTCGGACAGCACCGAGAGCCCCATACGGGCCACTACCGCACCCTTGATCGCCTCCGAACTGCCCAGTTCCATGCAGCCCCGCAGGCTGCTGCGGTCGTACCCGGCGCGCCCAAGGTACTCCATGATGACCTCGCGGGTCCCGGAACCCTCCTCGCGGCATATGAATGGACGCTCGATGAAGTCCGCGACGCGGACGCTCTCGCGCGTGGCCAGTTCGTGATCCGGCGGCACGATCAGGCGCAACTGATCGACCAGGCAGGGCTGCACCTGCAGGCTGCGGTGGGTCACCGGGGCCTCGACAATGCCGAGATCCACGCTGCCCTCCTCGACCATGAGCACCACGCTCTCGGTATTGCCCACCCGCAGGCGGATGCCGATATCCGGATGCTCGCGGCGAAAGGCCCCCAGCAGGGCCGGCAGCATGTACTCCGCCACCGTGGTACTGGCCCCGATCACCAGCGCCCCGCCATTCGCGCCCTTCAGCTCGCGCAGGGCGGCCTCCAGCTCGCCGTAGGTGTCGAAGATGCGTTCGGCATAGCGCTGCACGAGCCGCCCGGCATCGGTCAGTGTGACCCGATTGTGATTGCGATCGAACAACCGGGTATCCAGCTGTTCCTCCAGCTGCCGCACCTGGAAGGTCACCGCCGGCTGCGTCATGTGCAGCACCTCGGCGGCGCGGGTGAAGGACAACAGGCGCGCCACCGTTAGAAAGACCTGCAACCGCCGATCAGCCATGCCGCCCCGTCCTGGAGAATAAAGTCCGTACCATCCCCGGATGCTACCAAGCCCCCGCGACGGGCAACAGCGACCCGCCTCCCGGACGCATCGGCCCGGATCCTTGCCCCGCCCGCGCGAGAAACGTCTATAAGGGGATCACGACATCATGGCGCAAGCCGAAGGAACCGGAATGGGGGCATCCCCGTACCACGCCTGGTCGCATGGGCGCTCGCAAGGCATCCACAAGCGCTGGAGGATCGCCGGGGCGGCCGCCGCCGCGCTCCTGATGGCACTGGTCACCCTGCTGGTCTATCAGACCGGCGGCACCTCCACGGCCTATCTCAACTTCATCCTGATCCCGGTGCTGCTGGGGGCGGCCCTGTTCGGCCTGTGGGGCGGGTTGGCCTTCGGGCTGCTGGCCGGCCTGCTCCTAGGGCCCTTCATGCCCCTGGACACCACCACCGGGGCGGCCCAGCCCGCCCTGAACTGGCTCACGCGCACGGGCATCTACGTGGTGCTGGGCGGCTTCTCCGGCTGGCTCTTCGACACCCTGCGGCGGCATTCCGGCCGTCTGCTGGAGCAGGCCTACACCAACCCGGTAACCAACCTGCCCAACCGCGAGTCGCTGGAACAGTACGTCCAGCAGCTGATGCGCCAGGCGGAGGCCCCGCAGGCCGCCGCCACACGGGTGTTCGTGATCAGCCTGCAAATGGACAACTACCAGGACAGCATCAGCGCCCTGGGCCTGGCCGCCGAGCGTCCCCTGCTGCGCGGCATCGCCGACCGCATGCAGGGCGTGGCCGGTCCTGCCGGGGCCGACGTGTTTCATATCCACGACGACCACTTCGCCCTGATCCTGCCGCACCGCGGGCGCAAGGAGGCCCTGGCGGTAACCCAGGCGGTGATCGACGCCCTGCAGGCCCCCTTCGAGGTCTACGACATCCCGGTTTATCTCGGGGCCCACGCGGGGATCTCGTCCTTCCCCTTCCACGAGCAGGACGAGCCGACCCGGCTGCTGACCAAGGCCTGGATGGCCATGCACCAGGCGAGCCACTCGGGCCGGCGCTACCGCAGCTATGACCGGCGCAGCGACGACCACAGCCTGCATACGGTCGAGCTCCTCGGCGAGCTCCAGGGCGCCCTGGACGACGGCCAGCTGCACCTGCACTACCAGCCCAAGGTGGACCTGGAGACCCGGCAACTGATCGGGCTGGAAGCCCTGCTGCGCTGGGAACACCCCACGCGCGGACGCATCTCCCCGGGCGAGTTCATCCCGCAGGCGGAGCGCACCGGGCTGATCCACGAGCTGACGCGCCGCGTCCTGCGCCTGGCCCTCGCGGACCTCGCCACCCTGCGCGAGCACGGCCTGACCATGCCGGTCAGCATCAACATCTCCGCACGCAATTTCCTCGACCCGGCATTCGCCGATCATCTGCTGGAACAGGTACACGCCTCCGGCCTGCCCCCCTGCGCCCTGGAGCTCGAGTTCACCGAGACCGCCCTGATGGCCGATCCGGACGAGGTGATCACCGCCCTCAACCGCCTGACCGCCGCCGGGCTGGCGCTCGCCATCGACGACTTCGGCACCGGCTACTCCTCGCTGGCCTATCTCAAGCGGATGCCGGTCACCACCCTCAAGATCGACCAGGCGTTCGTGCGCCAGATGCTGGAACACGCGGTGGATGCCCAGATTACCCGCGCCAGCATCAGTCTCGCCCGCGACCTCGGGCTGAAGGTGGTGGCCGAAGGGGCGGAGGACGCCGCCACCCTGGACACCCTGAAACAATGGGGCTGCGACGCGGCCCAGGGCTTCGGCATCGCCCGTCCGATGCCGCTGGACGCAACGCTTGCCTGGGCCCGCGAATGCGGCGTGACGCCCCGGGTACGAACCCACTGCGCCCCCGGGGCCAACTGAGCGCGGCGCGCCAGACCCGTTTCTCCCTTGCACCGGCCCCGGGGCTGCGCTATAGTCCGCCGTCTTTCTGGTAGACCCAAATTCCGGAGTCCCCCGATGGCCCGAGTATGTCAGGTGACCGGCAAGCGCCCGGCGACCGGTAACAACGTTTCGCACGCCCACCGCAAGACGCGGCGGCGCTTCCTGCCCAATCTGCACTCCCACCGTTTCTGGGTGGAGAGCGAGAACCGTTTCGTACGCCTGCGCGTCAGCAGCAAGGGCATGCGCATTATCGACAAGCGCGGCATCGACGCGGTCCTGGCGGACTGCCGTGCCCGCGGTGAAAAGGTCTAAGGAGGCTTCACGATGGCTGCCAAGTCCGCACGCGACAAGATCCGCCTGGTGTCCTCCGCCGGCACCGGCCACTTCTACACCACGTCGAAGAACAAGCGGAACATGCCCGAGAAGATGGAGATCAAGAAGTTCGATCCCGTCGTCCGCAAGCATGTGATGTACAAGGAAGCCAAGATCAAGTAATCGCGCCCCCCGGCACGATTGCCTGATCCCGGGCAAAAAAGGGCCCGGCCCGCTCACGCGGTGCCGGGCCCTTTTTGTGTCTGCGTGGCCGGAAGCAGCCCCGGATGCACCGCAACGCGCACCCCGGTGCTTATCCTCAAACCGGGTCCGGCTGACCACCCTTCCCGGATGACGCGCTGCCCTCCGCAGCGGTCTCCGCCCAGCGCGTCATCACGCGCCCCCAACGATGCGCGGTCGCCGGGTCCAGTTCGATCTTGGTATAACGTTCGCCATCGCGGATAATAACCCGCAGCAACGGAACCCCCGAGTCGTGCAGGATCTGGCGCAACTCCACGACTTCGCCAAATGGCGCATCAATCGAATCCATGGTGCGTGTGTTCCTCCCGAGCCGGCCTGCCGCACTTCGTCGTGGCCGCCCATCCGTGATTGATCGTGTTCACCTGACGCAAGCATGCAACCAATTTTTGTCGGCCGGCAACCCATCTTCGACGATCAGGAGAACCTGGTCGGCTTCGAGCTCCTCTTTCGCGCGGGGCATATGGATACCGCCTCGGTCACCGACGGCGACCTGGCCACCTCCGATCTCCTGCGCAGCGCCTTTATCGACATCGGGCTGGAGCATCTCGTCGGCGAGCACCTGGCGTTCGTCAATTTGACCCGCGGCTTCCTCGAGCACGACGTCATCACCAGCCTGCCACCGGAGCAGGTGGTGCTGGAGATCCTCGAGGATGTCGAGATCGACGCCGAAGTGGTCGCCGCCGTGCGCCGCCTGAAGGCCCGGGGCTTTCGCATTGCGCTCGACGACTACCAGTTCCAGGAGAGCCACGCGGAACTGGTCGAGCTGGCCGACCTCGTCAAGCTCGACGTGCTGACCCTGGGCCGCGAACGCCTGGCGCAGGAAGTCGACACCCTGCGGGGCTTCGGAGTGGAACTGCTGGCCGAGAAGGTCGAGACCGCCGAGGACTATGCGCGCTGCCGCCACCTCGGGTTCAGCCTGTTCCAGGGCTTTCACCTGTCCTTTCCCCACGTGATCGAGGGGCAGCGCCTGGAGAGCCTGGAGCTCGCCCTGCTGCGCCTGCTCAAGGCCCTGCAGGCCCCCGATCCCACGCCAGCCGAACTGGAGCGCCTGATCGCCGCCGAACCGGGGCTGGCGATCCAGTTGCTGCGCCTCGCCAACAGCCCGGCCTACCGGGGCCGGCGGCCCACGGACTCCCTGTACGATGCGATCCTGCGGCTGGGCCAGGGGCGGATCAAGCGCCTGGCGATGCTGATGGTCCTGCGCGGCGCCGACGGCCAGAGCCACGGTCTCGAACAGGTCATGATCCGCGCCCGCATGGGCATGCTGATGGCCCGCGCCCTGGGCCTGCCCCCGGAGGAATGCGAGCGCTATTTCACGCTCGGCATGCTGTCCGGCCTGGACCGGGTGCTGGGTGTGCCGCTGCGGCGCATCCTCGGCGAACTCCACCTGTCCACGGAGATGGAACAGGCATTGCTGGAGGGGAGCGGCCCGCTGGCGCCGCTGCTGGCGACCATTGCCGCCTTCGAGGGCCCCGCGCTGCCGCCCGACAGCGCGAATGCCCCCGTCCCCGCGCCGGTCTCCAGCCGCCTCTACCTGGAAGCCGTACGCTGGACCGAGGACCTTCTCGCATCCCTGGCGGAGCCCTAGACGATGCCCCTCACCCTGCGCAGCCAGCTGATGCCGGAAGCCGCGGCTGGCCCCGACACGGGGTTGCGGATCCGGCTGCGCGAGCCCGCAGGGATCGAGGCCGCGCGCGGCACCCTCGAGATCCATCCGGGCCTGAGCCCCCTGGCACCGGATGACTATGTCGAATACTGGACCGCCCCCGGCACACCGCGCTCATCCCGCGAGGGCCCCGTGCACCTGCTGGAACACGACGATGTGCTGTTTGCGAGCTGGACCGGCCCGGACCACGGACTGCGGGAGCAGACCGAACAGGCCTATCAGTCGCTGCTGGCCGCCTGCCGCACGCGCGGCTACGAACACCTGGCGCGCATCTGGAACTTCTTCGGCGATATCCACGGCGAAGAGGACGGACTGGAACGCTACCAGGCGTTCTGTGTCGGGCGCGCCGCCGCCCTGGAGGCCCTGCAAGTCCCGCTGGCCAGCATGCCGGCCGCCACCGCGATCGGTGGCGACCGGCGCCAGCTGGTGATCTACCTGATCGCCACCCGGACACCGGCGAAACCGCTGGAGAACCCGCGCCAGGTCAGCGCCTACCACTACCCGGCGCGCTACAGCCCGAAGAGCCCGACCTTTGCCCGCGCCACACAACTGGATACGGCCGACGGCCCGCTGATCCTGCTCTCCGGCACCGCCAGCATCGTCGGCCACGAGAGCCGGCACCCGGACGACGTGGTGGCCCAGGCGCGCGAGACCCTCGCCAACCTCCAGGCCCTGCACAATACCGCCGGGCGCAAGCTGCCCCGGCCGTCCTGGTTGCGTGTCTACCTGCGCCGCCCGGAGGACCGCCCCCGGGTCGCGGCCGTGCTGGCGGAACACTACAACGCGGCCCACCCGGGTCCGATCGTGCAGTGGGTGCGCGGCGACATCTGCCGCCGCGAGCTGCTGCTGGAGATCGAGGGCGTGCATGCCTGAACTGCCCGAGGTCGAGACCACCCGGCGCGGGCTGGAACCCCTGCTGGCCGGGCGCCGCATCACCGCCTTCGAGGTCCGCGAGCCACGCCTGCGCTGGCCCGTCCCCGAAGACCTGACCACGCGGCTGGCCGACGCGCAGGTCCACCGACTGGCCCGCCGGGCCAAGTATCTCCTGCTGGAGACGGATCGCGCCGGCGTGCTGCTGCACCTGGGGATGTCCGGCAGCCTGCGCCACTGCCCGCCGGAGACACCACTGCGGCGCCACGACCACCTGATCGTTCACCTCGACAACGGCTATCAGGTCCGACTGCATGACCCGCGCCGCTTCGGCTGCTGTCTGCCGCTACCAGACGACGGCACCCCGCATCCGCTCCTGGCTGAGCTCGGCCCGGAACCCCTGGACCCCGCATTCGATGGCGACACCCTCTTCCTGCGCAGCCGCGGCCGCCGTGGCCCGGTGAAGGCCTTCATCATGGACCAGGCCATCGTGGTCGGGGTCGGCAACATCTACGCCACCGAGGCCCTGTTCCTCGCCGGCATCCGGCCCGGTCGCGCGGCCGGCCGCGTCACCCGCGCGGAATACCAGCGCCTGGCCGCACACATCAAGGCCGTACTGGCCGAGGCCATCGAGCAGGGCGGGACCACCCTGCGCGACTTCCTCCGCGAGGACGGTACCCACGGCTACTTCCGCCAGTCCCTGCACGTCTACGGCCGCGCCGGGGAACCCTGCCACGTCTGCGCCGGTATGCTGCGCACCCGCCGCATCGGCCAGCGCGCCAGCAGCTACTGCCCCACCTGCCAGAGATAGACACCGCTCTGACCAAATGGCCGCGCACGGCGGTTCACCACGAAGGCCACGAAGAACACGAAGAAATAATCGCTCGCGGTCCTGGGTACGCCTCTGACTCAGCGAACCCTGCGGTGTGGTATCCCATCATCCCTCCCGGAGCATTCGACCTCGTCATCCCTGCCGAAGCGCAGGGAAAAGCCGGGACCTGTTGAGGCTCACGCCTACCGTTGCCCATCCCGAAAGATCCCGGATAACCGCTGCGCGGTTTCCCATATGGCGCCGGTCAGTCCTGTTTTCAGAATAATAAATGGGCCTTCAGATACTTACCGAGCAAGGCACACAGGAGCCGGAACCCGGGCCTTCTCCGTGCCCTCTGTGCCCTCAGTGGTGAAAACGCCCTTGACCTCGCCCTTCTTCGTGTCTTCGTGCGCTTCGTGGTGAATCAAAACGACCGCACCAAAGCACATTGCCGCCGGCTCGCCCGGTTCAGAGGTAGCGCGAGACGCGGGGCACGGCGTCCAGCAGGTGGCGGGTGTACTCGGCCTTCGGGCTGGCCAGCACCTCCGCGGTGGCGCCGATCTCTTCCATGCGCCCGTCGTGCATCACCAGCATGCGATCGGAGAAGTATTCGACCACGCCCATGTCGTGGGTGATGAAGATCATCGCCAGACGCCGCTCGGCCCGCAGCCGGGCAAGGATCTGCAGCACCTCTGCCTGCACCGACACGTCCAGCGCACTGGTGACCTCGTCGCAGATGATCACGTCCGGATCCAGCACCAGGGCGCGCGCGATTGCGATGCGCTGGCGCTGACCGCCGGAGAACTCGTGCGGATAGCGCCACAGGGTATCTTCCGGCAGCGCCACCTGCTGCAGGACCTGCCCGGCCAGGGCGATGCGTTCGTCCACGTCCGCCCCGATGCCGTGCACTGCCATCGGCTCGGTCAGCAGCGTCAGCACGTTCAGGCGCGGATTCAGGGACGAGGCCGGGTCCTGGAACACCACCTGCAGGTGGCGCCGCAGTCGGCGCAGGGGCTTGCGCGGCATGCGGGTCAGCGACTCGCCGCGGTAGCGGACCTCGCCACCGGTCGGTTCCACCAGGCGCAGGATGGCCCGGCCCAGGGTGGTCTTGCCACAGCCGGATTCGCCGACCACCGCCAGCACCTCGCCGTTCTCCAGCTCGAAACTGACATCGTCCACCGCGCGCACCACGTCGACCTGGCGGCGCATCAGCCCCTTGAGCACCGGGAAGTGCACCTGCAGCCCGGAGACCTGCAGCAGCGCATTGCGTCCGGCGCCCGGCACCGGCGGCAGCGGGGGCAGATTCTCCGGCAGGGCCTGGATCAGCTTGCGCGTATAAGCATCCTGCGGGTCGCGCAACAACGGCAGGCACTCGCCCTGCTCCACCAGCCGCCCCTCGCGCATCACCGCCACCCGGTCGGCCACCGAGGCCACCACCCCGAAGTCGTGGGTGATCAGCAGCACCGCCATGCCGTTCTTCTCGCGCAGGCGGTCGATCAGCTTCAGGATCTCGGCCTGGATGGTCACGTCCAGCGCGGTAGTCGGCTCGTCCGCGATCAGCAGGTCCGGCTCCGCCACCAGCGCCATCGCGATCATTACCCGCTGGCGCTGCCCGCCGGAGAGCTTGTGCGGATACTCGTCGCGGCGCTGTTCGGGGTTCGGCAGCTGCACCTCGCGCAGCACCTCCAGCGTGCGCGCGGCGCGCTGCTCCGGGCTCATCTGGGGGCGGTGCAGACGCAGCACCTCCTCGATCTGATCGCCCACGGTCAGCACCGGATTCAGCGAAGTCATCGGCTCCTGGAAGATCATCCCCACTCGGTCGCCGCGTACCTGCTGCATCGCCGGGGCTGGCAGCCCCAGCAGTTCCTGGCGTCCCTCGCGCCCGGCCAGCCAGACCTCGCCCGTGGGGCGCTCGAAGCCCTCGTCCAGCAGGCGCATGATCGCCAGCGCGGTGATCGACTTGCCGGAACCCGACTCCCCGACCAGCGCGAACAGTTCGCCACCGCGGATGGCGAAGCTCGCCTCCGCAACCAGCGGTGCCTCGCTGTCACGGTGACGGATCTGCAGGTTGCGCACCTCCAGCATGTTCAGCGCACCCCGCCGCTGGTCGCGCTGGTGGCACCGGCCGCCGGACGCGCGCCGGCATCGCGATTGGCACTGCGCGCGGCCGAGCGCGCGTGCGGGTCCACGGCGTCGCGCAGGGCCTCGCCGATCAGGTTGTAGGCGAACACCGTCAGGAAGATCGCCCCGCCGGGGAAGGCCGCCATCCACCAGTTGAAGGTGGAACTCTGTACCGCCTGGTTCAGCATCTGCCCCCAGGAGGGATCATCCACCAGACCCAGGCCGAGGAACGATAGCGTCGCCTCGGCGAGGATGGCCGAGGCGACCCCGAAACTGGCCGCCACCAGGATCGGCGCGATCCCGTTCGGCAGCATGTGCCGGAACAGGATCGACGGCAGCGACAGCCCCGACGCGATCGCCCCCTGCACGAAGTCCTGCTGGCGCAGGCGCAGGAACTCCGCGCGCACATAGCGCGCGTAGCCGGACCAGGAGGTCAGGCCGATGATCAGCATCATCAGGTACAGCGAGCGACCGAAGAAGGCGACGAAGGTCAGCAGCAGGAACAGCGTCGGGATCGCCTCGAAGATCTCCACCAGGCGCATGCCGATGATGTCCACGATCCCCGAGAAGTAGCCCATCAGCCCGCCCAGGATCACCCCGATCCCCAGCGCGATCCCGGTGGCGATGAAGCCGATGGACAGCGCGATGCGCGAGGCGTGGATCATGCGCGAGAGGACATCCGCACCGGTGTCGTCAGTGCCGAACCAGTGCACCCGATCCGGCGCCTCGCGCGGGGCCTCCAGGCCGGTATCGGCATAGTCGCGCAGGTAGTCGCGCGGCGAATACGGGATCGGGGCGCGAATCACCGTCTGGTATTCGCCCATGCGCTCGGCCTCGCGGTACTGATCGTGGATCACCAGCGACGGCGGCGAGACCGTCTGCCAGGCCACCGCGGCCAGCACCGCGCCCAGCGCGGCCCACAGCCCGAAGCGTCGCCAGGGCCGCCCGGGCAGGCGCCAGAAGACCAGCGCCAGCACCAGCAGACCGAACAGCGTCACGTCGGCTGCCGTCAGATAGCGCAGGAAGGGCATCGCCCACTCGCCGTCGGTGGTCTGCACCAGCAGCGGATGGGAGGTCGCCAGCACCGGCGCGAGGATCGCCACCAGAGTCAACAGCGCGATCCAGCCAATCCCGAGGCGCGCGCCCCAGCGCAGCAGGACCTCGCCCACCACGCGCCGCGCCCAGGAGCGGCTGCGGCGACCCCCGGTTTCCGGATGGCGGCTCGGCTCAGTCATAGTTCACCCGCGGATCGACGATGGCGTAGGCGAGGTCCGCCAGCAGGTAGCCGACCAGGGTCAGCACCCCGGAGATCAGGGTGATCGACAGCACCAGTTCGCGGTCGCGCGTCTGCACGGCCTCCACCGCCAGCTTGCCCATGCCGTCAATGGAGAAGATGGCCTCCACGATCACCGACCCGGCCAGCAGCGAGGGCAGCAGGGTGGCGGACACGGTGATCAGCGGCAGCAGGGAGTTGCGGAACACGTGGCGCCACAGCACGTCGTGCTCGGCGACCCCCTTGGCCCGCGCGGTGCGCGCATAGTCCGAGGTCAGGTTCTCCAGCACCGCCGAGCGCGACAGCTTGGCCAGGAACGCCAGCCCGCCGTAGGACAGACACAGCACCGGCAGCACCAGGTGCCAGGCCCGATCCAGCAGGAAGCCGGGCACCATGCTGCCCGGCGCCAGTCCGAGGGCCAGCGCAAGCCCCGCGCCCAGCCCCAGCGTCCCCAGATAGAAGCCGCGCAGCACCCCCCAGTCGCTGTGCGCCATCAGCCAGCCGACCGCGGCGCCGACCCCCATGGCGACCCCGGTACTGACCATCCCGGCAACGGCCAGGTCGCGGAACATCAGCCAGCCACACAGGGCCCCGAGTACGGCCCCGACCCCACCACGGATCCGCGCCGGCAGGGTTCGCGCCAGGTAGATCCCCAGGGCCGCGCCCAGAAACGGCAGGATCAGCAGCAGCGGCAGGGCCCACACCACCTCCACCGTCGGCAGGAAGGTCATATCCAGTGCCGCGCGCTGGCTGATGCCCCCGGTGGGAAACCACTGCCAGAACTGGTCGGAGGCGAAGAAGCCGATCAGCAGCACGCCCGCCAGCATGGTCGGCACCGACCACAGCGCCAGCAACACCACGCCGGATTGCGAATCGAAGGCCTGGCCGTGCTGGGTGGCCGCGCGCACCCCCACCGCCACCGCGACGATGTAGATCAGCGGGATCGACAGCACGTTCAGCAGCAGCGTGATCGGCAACCGCTCCGCGATCAGGTCGACCACCGGGCGGCCGTAGCGAAAACTGGTCCCCAGGTTGGGCGCCTTGAAGTGCGGCCATCCGGTCAGCGAACCGTCCGCGTCCTGGGCGAAACCGATCGGCGAGATGTTGTTGAGCCAGCGCCCGAACTGCACCGGCGCCGGTTGATCCAGGCCGTAGAGGCGGTTGTAGTACTCCTCCATCGCCTTCTGCGCCTGCGGCTCCAGGCCCTGCCCCTCCACCAGAGTCAGGGCGCTGATGCCCCCGGGCGCCGCCGCCATCACCGCGAACACGACCACGGTGATGCCGAACAGGGTCGGCACCATCAGGATCATGCGGCGCAGGATATAGGTCAGCATCCCGCGCGCCGCCTGCCGATCGATTCCACTGCGTGGCCCATGGGCGACTACTGTCCGTAGCGCTGGAGTTCGAAGGGCACGTAGATCTCCAGCGGCACCGCCCCGAGGTTAAGCCCCAGCGCGGTCTGTTCCAGGTTCTGGATGCGCCGGTCGATGAAGGCCAGCGTCTGGCGCCGCATCAGGAAGGTGTAGGGCTGGTCCTCGTGCAGGATGCGTTCGGCCTCGCGCCACAGCTCCATGCGCGCCGGCTCGTCCACCTCGCCGCGCGCCGCCTCGATGATCGCGTCCAGCTCGGGGTTCTGGTAGTGGATAAAGTTGTCGCCCCCGGAGACGGTCTGGCTGGAGTGGAACATCTGGTAGATATCGACCTCGACGCCACTGGTCCAGCCCAGCGTGATGGCGTCGAAGTCCTGACGACTGAGCTTTTCCAGCATCACCGACCACTCGGTCGGCTGGGGTCGCATCTCCACTCCGGCACGCGCATAGAGATCGCGCAGGAACAGAGCGATGCGGCGGGTGTCCTCATTGTCCTGGAAATACGCCAGCTCGAAGGAGAACGGCTCGCCGTCCTCGTTCACCAGCACGCCATCCCGGTTACGCTCGCGGTAGCCGGCCTCGGCGAGCAGCTCCAGGGCCCGCTCGACATCAAAGGGGATCGGTTCGAGATCCGGATTGTGCTGATCGCTGCGCGGCGAGAACGGCGAGATCGCCCGCTCGGCATACCCCAGCATGACCTCCTCGATCAGCCGGTCCACGTCGGTCAGGTAGCTCATCGCCTTGCGCACCCGCGGATCGGCGAAGCGCGTTGGCTCGCCGTTGCGCTGCTGATTCCAGGCGATATAGGAATAGCCCGCCGTCGGACTCATGTACTCGTGAGTGTCCGCGCGTTCGCGCAGCGCCTCATCGTCACGTAGCCGGGCGTATTCACGCGGCCGCGCGCCGTAGACATCGATATCCCGGTTGCGGAAGGTGGTCAGGCGCGCGCTGTCGTTCTGGATTACGCGCCAGACCAGGCGATCCAATGGCGGCTCGATCGGACCCCAGTAGCGCGGGTTGCGCTCCAGCTCGATGCGCCCGGCGTCCGGCGTCCAGCCGGTCGGGTCCTCCAGCCGGTAGGGGCCGGAACCGAGCAGGATGCCGCGCGACTCGTTGAAGGTCTCGGGGTCCTCCAGGTAGCGCTCGTAGAAATGCTTCGGCAGCACATCGAGCCCCCCGGCCACCCGCATCGCATCGAAGAACGGTTCCTCGAACACGAACCGTACCGTGCGTTCGTCCACGGCCTCCACGGCCTCGACCTTCTCCAGGAACGCGCGCGACCGCGGCACCGCGATGGCATCGGTCATCAGGAAATCGAAGGTGAACTCGACGTCCTCCGCGGTCAGTGGCTCGCCATCGGAAAACTGCGGCCCCGAACGCAGGCGGAAGGTCAGCTCCGTCCCGCTGTCGTCGAATTCCCAGGACTCGGCCAGCAGACCCTGCCATTCCAGGGTGTCCGGATCGCGAACCACCAGCGACTCAAGCACATAGTTCTGCACCTCGGAGGCATAGGCATCCGAGGACACATACGGCGTAATGGTCGCGAGCCCCGTGCCAAAGGCCTGCACCAGCCAGTCACCCTCGGCGTAGTCCTCCTGCTCCGCGGCCCGTGCCGCGCGGCGGAAGGCCGACGGGACCGCGTCCGCCCGCGGGACCTGCTCGGCCTCCATGCCGGCGAAACGTCCCGAGGCCAGGTCCGACTCCAGCCCCTGCAGGCTGCGCCGCAGCGCCCGCAGGTCCCGAGCCTGCTCGCTCATGGTGTTCTGCATGGAGGCCATGCGCTGCCACTGGCGGTCGATCTGGACCATCACCAGCAGCAACAGGATGCCCAGCACGATCAGGGTCACGATCCAACCGAAATGACGACTCACAAGACCTCCGGGTTGTTGCGCTGGCCGCCCGCCACACTGTTTTCGGCATGACGGGCGAGCGGTCGCGGGGACCGCGGGTGCTGGCACTATAGCAAGCCACCTGCTTCGGCTCATCGGGTGCTGGCCGCACTAGCACCACATCGGTATGATCCCGGAGACAGTCGCGCCCGTCCCCGGTTCCGCAGCCGGGCGGGCGCCGTCGAGACGGCCCGCCCGGGTACGTCCGCACGGATCCGAACCAAGGAGTGTCACATGGGTTTTCTGAAGGGCAAGCGCGCACTGATCGTCGGCGTTGCCAGCAACCGTTCCATCGCCTACGGCATTGCCGCGGCCATGCATCGCGAGGGCGCCGAGCTCGCCTTCACCTACCAGAACGAACGCCTGCGCGATCGCGTCGAGAAACTGGTCGCGGACTTCGACTCCGACATCCTGGTGCCCTGCAACGTCGAGGATGACCGCGAGATCGAACAGGTCTTCGAGCACCTGGACAATTACTGGGACGGCGTCGACATCCTGGTGCACTCGGTGGCCTTCGCACCCAAGGAGCAACTGGAAGGCGACTTCCTCGACAACATGACCCGCGACGGCTTCCGCATCGCGCACGACGTCAGCTCCTACAGCCTCGCGGCCTTTGCCAAGGCCGGCCGCGCGATGATGAAGGATCGAGACGCCTCCATCCTTACCCTCAGCTATCTGGGCGCCGAACGCTCGATGCCCAACTACAACGTGATGGGTCTGGCCAAGGCGAGCCTGGAGGCGAACGTCCGTTACCTGGCCTATACGCTGGGACCGGAGAGCACCCGGGTGAACGCGATCTCCGCCGGCCCGATCCGCACCCTCGCGGCCTCCGGGATCGGCGAGTTCAAGCGCATCCTCGACCACGTCGAGGCCAATGCCCCGCTGCGGCGCAACGTGACCACCGAACAGGTCGGAAACGCCGGCGCCTTCCTCTGCTCCGATCTCGCCTCCGGCATCACCGGCGAGATCATGTATGTCGACTCCGGCTACAACACGGTGGGCCTGGGCGCGGCCGAGATCGGCCTCGACAACAAGTAGCTCGAGGGCTTCGGCCCCGATGCCGCCTCTTCCCGTGGCAGACATGGAAAAGCCCGGCCCGCATGAGCGGAGCCGGGCTTTCTTGTTTTCGGGCTGCAACCGGTCTCGGCCAATCAAACCCGCTCGCATTAGCGGCCATAAGGCAAGGGCGTTGAACCACAGAGTGCACAGAGGACACGGAGAATTCGCAGGGACTGCTTAGCGCGAAGGTATTCCGAGAGACAGGACAAACGCATCGCTCCCCGCGCCCCGTCCAGTCAGTCACAAACGACGTTCTTCGTGGGCTCCGTGTCCTCCGTGGTGTTACGTCCCTTGGCCTTTCCATACAACGACTCAGGCTAGTCGAGCGCGTCGGGGAAGCGCTTGATGTCGGCCTGCTCTTCCAGCCAGGCGAGGTAGGCCCGGAATTCGGCGCTGCCATAGGCATTACCGATCTGGTCACGCTCCTGCTGGCGTGCAGCGGCATCGGCGGCGTCCTCGCCCATACGCACCTCTTCCAGCACGGTCACGGCAAAGTCGCCGTCGCCGATCCGGGCACCGGCGATCTCCACCGCGCCCTCGCCCGGGGCCGGCAGGCGGAACAGGTGGTCCTGCAAGCCGGTGGGCAGTTCCGCGGCGCGCTCGCGGGTGACCTCGACCGAGCGACTCCAGGCCCCGTTCTCGTCCGCCTCTGAGGCCCAGTCCTCCGCCGCGGTCAGGCGCTCGATCAGGGCCTCGCCGGCTTCACGGGCAGCATCGGCCGCCGCCTGACGCTGCAGGCGCTCGCGAATCGTGTCTTCCACCTCCGCCAGCGGGCGCAGCTCGGACGGCTGGTGTTCGTCGATCCGCAGGATCACGGTGGAGCCGTCCTGCAGGTCGATCGCCTCGCTGTTGTGGCCGTCTTCCAGCACCCGCGGATCAAACGCCGCGTTGCGAATGGAGCGGTGCCGCGCAATGCCGTCCCCGGAGCCCCGCGAGAACCAGTCGCTGGTCTGGATCTCCAGCCCGGTCGCATCGGCCGCCGGCTCCAGGCTGTCGGGGAACTCGATCCCCAGCGCCATCATGTCGTCCAGGGCGTCGATCTGCATCTGCTCCGCCGTGCGATCGCGCAGATCCTGCTCGACCTCGTCGCGGACCTCTTCGAACGGCTGCGGCTGGGCCTCCTGGATCGCGGTCACCTCCAGGATGAACCAGCCTCGCTCGGTGCGCACCGGCTGGCTGATCAGATCCTTCGGCAGGGTGAAGATCACGGTCTCCAGCGTCGAGCCCAGGTCCCCCCGGGCGATCTCGCCCATTCGCCCGCCACGGTCGGCGGTCAGGCTGTCCTCCGAGTATTCCTCGGCCAGCTCGGCAAAGTCCTCGCCGGCCTCCAGCCGCTCGCGCAGCTCGCGGATGCGGGCCTCGCCCTCCTCGCCCGTGTCCTGAATACGGATCTGGCGCACCTCGCGCAGCTCCGGCTGCTCGTAGCGGCTGCGGTTCACCCGGTAGTGCTCGCGCACCTGGTCCTCGGTGACCTCGACCCCGGCCTCCAGGCCCTCCGGATCCAGCCGGAGATAACTCACCCGTACGCGCTCGGTGGTGGTGAACTCATCGGGATTGGCTTCGTAGTACGCCTGGATGGCGTCCTCGTCCACCACGTCCGGACGGTCGAACTCGTCCGCGGAGAAGACCCGCCAGCTGGCCACGCGGGTCTGGTTGCGCAGACGACTGTAGTCTTCCACCAGGCTTTCCGGTACCACGCCGGTCGCCTGGATCCCCCGCTGGATCTGCGACAGCACAATGCTGCGCGCGATGTCCTGTTCGAAGTCCGCGGGACTGATGCGCTGGGCGTTCAGCAGCTGGCTGTAGCGTTCGCGGCTGAAGCGGCCCTCTTCCTGAAACACCGGCATGCCGCGGATCTCGCGCAGCACGCTGTCTCCGGCGGCCTTGAAGCCCGCGGAATCCGCCGCCTGGCGCAACAGCTCTTGCCGGATCAGCGTCTCCAGGGCCTGCAGGCGGATACCCTGCTCGTCGAGCACGTCCTCGGGGATCTCGCCGCCGAACATGCGCGCCATCTCGTCGCGCTGGGCGCGCGCCTCCTGATGCACGTCGCGCACCACGATATCCGTGCCGTTCACCTCGGCCGCCACCAGCGGGCCGGCCCCGCCGAAGTATTCGCCCAGGCCCCACAGGGCAAAGGGGATGGTGATCAGGCCGATGATCACATAGGCGAGCCAGCCGCTCGCCCGGTCACGAATCGCTTGCAACATGATGGTCTCTGCTCACTCCGCCGTGGAGAGGAAATCGGGAATCAACCGCCGATGGTAGCAGGCGCGCCCGCGCACGTCTGCGCCTAGGTTATCCACCACGAAGCGCACGAAGGCACGAAGAAGGGCAAGGTCAAAGGCGTTTGCACCACAGAGGACACGGAGGGCACGGAGAAAGTCGATAGCGATCCGCGGGAAGGACAGAGCATCGTAGGATTGGAAGGATGAAGTTGTGTCAGGGGGGGGCAAGCCGCGTGTTGCCGCGGCCCCGAATTCCTTGCCCTTCTCCGCGTCCTTCGTGTTCTCTGTGGTGCAAACGCCCTTGACCTTCTTTGCTCCTGGATCGCAATAGCCAAGAAAAGAAAAAGGCGCCACAAGGGCGCCTTTCTCGGAGATGGCGGAGCGGACGGGACTCGAACCCGCGACCCCCGGCGTGACAGGCCGGTATTCTAACCAGCTGAACTACCGCTCCGTATTCTTGCAGTGCAACCAGGGTCAGGGTTGCACTTGGTGGGTGCTGACGGGTTCGAACCGCCGACATTCGCCTTGTAAGGGCGACGCTCTACCAACTGAGCTAAGCACCCGATAAAGCGCGCTAGTTTACTCGATCCTTGAGCGCTTTACCAGCCTTGAACGAAGGCGTTTTCGAAGCGGCGATCTGGATGGTCTGACCGGTACGCGGGTTACGACCGGTGCGGGCCTCACGCTCGCGCACCAGGAAGGTACCGAAGCCGACAAGGGAGACCTGGTCACCCTTGGCGAGGGTGTCGCCAACAACACTTACCATGGCATCCACGATCCGGCCGGCCTGGGCCTTGGGGACATCGGCTTCCGCCGCGATCGCGTCGATCAGTTCGGATTTATTCATGAAGCGCTTCCTTATCTCAGTGGTGACTCAGGCTTTCTGCCGGACTGGGCCTAGCTTACACCAGCCGGAGGCCTTTTCTCCATGGCCCCGCAACTGCCCTCGGCGAGAAATCAGGTGATGCGGATGGGGTTATAGCAAGCCCCCGGAAAACGAGTCAAACGCGATCTCCTGACCGCCCCCGCACGGGTGTGATCCCGTGCACAAAAAAACCGCGGGGCCCGGTCTGCGGGTCCCCGCGGTTTCCGTCCGTTTACAGACGGTTAGTGATGCCGAACCCGGCGGCGGCCGGATTCCTTGGCCGGCTTGACGACTTCCTCGACCTTTTCCGGGGTCTCGCCCGCCTTGCCGTCCGGCATGTGCGTCAGCGCCACCTCCAGGACCTCGTCGATCCAGCGCACCGGGCGAATATCGAGCTTCTGCTTGATGTTCTTCGGGATGTCGACCAGATCCTTCTCGTTTTCTTCGGGGATCAGGACCGTGCGGATCCCGCCGCGATGGGCGGCCAGCAGCTTCTCCTTCAGCCCGCCGATCGGGAGGACCTGACCGCGCAGGGTGATCTCCCCGGTCATCGCCACATCCGCTCGCACCGGGATCCCGGTCAGTGCCGAGACGATCGCGGTGCACATGCCGATACCGGCAGATGGTCCGTCCTTGGGCGTCGCACCCTCCGGCACGTGGATATGCAGGTCCTTCTTCTCGTGGAAGTTTTCCTCCAGCCCCAGGGCCTCGGCACGCGAGCGCACCACGGTCAGCGCCGCGTGGATGGATTCCTGCATCACGTCGCCAAGCTTGCCGGTCTGCTGGGTCTTGCCCTTGCCCGGGACCACGCTGGCCTCGATAGTCAGCAGCTCGCCCCCGACCTCGGTCCAGGCCAGACCGGTCACCTGACCGATCTGATCGTTCTCCTCGGCCAGGCCGAAGCGGAAACGGCGCACGCCCAGGTACTTCTCCAGCGTCTTCGGTGTCACCGACGTGGTCCGCGCACGCTCCTTCTCGCTGGCCAGCAGGCGCTGCTTGGCCACCTTGCGGCAGACCTTGGCGATCTCGCGCTCCAGCGAGCGCACACCGGCCTCCCGGGTGTAATAGCGCACGATGTCGCGCACCGCCGCATCGGAGATCTGGATCTCGGCCGGCTTCAGGCCATTGGCCTTGATCTGCTTGTCGAGCAGGTAGTTGTGGGCGATGTTGACCTTCTCGTCCTCGGTGTAGCCGGACAGCCGGATGACCTCCATGCGATCCAGCAGCGGCCCGGGGATGTGCATGCTGTTGGCCGTGGCCACGAACATCACGTCGGACAGGTCAAAATCGACCTCCAGGTAGTGGTCGCTGAAGGTGTGGTTCTGCTCCGGATCCAGCACCTCGAGCATGGCCGAGGCGGGGTCGCCGCGGAAATCCATCGCCATCTTGTCGATCTCGTCGAGCAGGAACAGCGGGTTGCGCACCCCGACCTTGGCCAGGTTCTGGATGATCTTGCCCGGCAGCGAGCCGATGTAGGTGCGACGGTGGCCGCGGATCTCGGCCTCGTCACGCACCCCGCCCAGCGCCATGCGCATGAACTTGCGGTTGGTCGCACGGGCGATGGACTGGCCCAGCGAGGTCTTGCCGACGCCGGGCGGGCCCACCAGGCACAGGATCGGGCCCTTCAGCTTGCGCACTCGCGACTGCACGGCGAGGTACTCGAGGATGCGTTCCTTGACCTCTTCCAGGCCGTAGTGGTCCTCGTTGAGGATCTTCTCGGCACGCGCCAGATCCTTGCTGACCCGGGTCTTCTTCTTCCACGGGACATTGACCAGCCAGTCGATGTAGCTGCGCACGACGGTGGCCTCGGCCGACATCGGCGACATCATCTTCAGCTTGTTCAGCTCGGCGGTGGCCTTCTTCTTGGCCTCCTCCGGCATCCCGGCCTTCTCGATCTTCTCGGCCAGGTCTTCCTGTTCGTTCGGCGCGTCCTCGAGGTCGCCCAGCTCCTTCTGAATGGCCTTCATCTGCTCATTCAGGTAGTACTCGCGCTGGGACTTCTCCATCTGCTGCTTCACGCGGCCGCGGATCTTCTTCTCGATCTGCAGCACGTCCATCTCGCCCTCGATCTTGGCGACCAGGTGCTCCAGGCGTTCGCGCACATTGGCGATCTCGAGGACCTGCTGCTTCTCCTCGAGCTTCAGGGACATGTGCGCGGCGATGGTATCGGCCAGGCGCGAGGTGTCGTCGATCCCGGCCAGCGAAGTCAGGATCTCCGGCGGGACCTTCTTGTTCAGCTTGATGTACTGCTCGAACTGGTTCAGCGCGGAGCGGCCGAGGACCTCGAGTTCCTTGTCCTCGGTGTCGTATTCCTCGTCGATCAGGCGAATGTCGGAGACGAAGTAGTCCTCCTCCTTCTCCGCATCGCCGGTGGTGGAAACATCCATCACGCGGGCGCGCTGGGCCCCCTCCACCAGCACCTTGATGGTGCCGTCGGGCAGGCGCAGCAGTTGCAGGATGTTGCCCAGGGTACCGATATCGTGCAGATCGCCGGCTTCGGGTTCGTCGACCTCGGCGCTCTTCTGGGCGACCAGCAGGACCTGCTTGTTCTCGGCCATGGCCGAATCCAGCGCGCGGATCGACTTCTCGCGACCCACGAACAGCGGGATGACCATGTGCGGATAGACCACGACATCGCGCAGCGGCAGCACCGCGACGCGCTTGACGGGGGAGTCCACCTCGTTCTGGGAGGAGTGGGTATCGGTCATGTTGCCCCCTCAGGGCTGGACGAATGTACAGGAGGAAGTGGGGGCGGCGGCGCCCATTTCAAGGGCGCCGCAACACTTCCGCTCAGGAATCCGCGGCCGCCTGCTTCTTGGCGAACGAGTCGTTCTCGTACACCAGATACGGTTCGGCATCGCCGCGGATCACCGCCTCGTCGATCACCACCTTGCTGACGCCTTCCATGGAAGGCAGCTCGTACATGGTGTCGAGCAGGATGTTCTCCATGATGGTGCGCAGGCCACGCGCCCCGGTCTTGCGCTCCATCGCCTTGTGGGCGATCGCGGACAGGGCGTCGTCGCGGAACTCCAGCTCCACCCCTTCCATCTCGAACAGACGGGCATACTGCTTGACCAGGGCGTTCTTGGGCTGGGTCAGGATGGTGATCAGCGCGTCCTCGTCCAGCTCGTCCAGGGTCGCCTGCACCGGCAGGCGCCCCACGAACTCGGGGATCAGGCCATAGCGCACCAGGTCGTCGGCCTCCAGCTGCTTGAGCCACTGGCCACCGGACTTGGCCGCCTCGGTGGTACGCAGCTCGGCGCCAAAGCCGATGCCGCCCTTCTCGGCGCGCTGCTGGATGACCTTCTCCAGCCCGGAGAAGGCCCCGCCGCAGATGAACAGGATGTTGCTGGTATCGACCTGCAGAAACTCCTGCTGCGGGTGCTTGCGCCCGCCCTGCGGCGGGACCGAGGCGGTGGTGCCCTCGATCAGCTTCAGCAACGCCTGCTGCACACCCTCGCCCGAGACGTCACGGGTGATGGAGGGGTTGTCCGACTTGCGCGAGACCTTGTCGATCTCGTCGATGTAGACGATGCCGTTCTCGGCCTTCTCCACATCGTAGTCGCACTTCTGCAGCAGCTTCTGGATGATGTTCTCGACATCCTCGCCCACGTAACCGGCCTCGGTCAGCGTGGTCGCGTCGGCGATGGTAAACGGGACGTTCAGTACTCGCGCCAGCGTCTCGGCCAGCAGCGTCTTGCCGGAGCCGGTCGGGCCGATCAGCATGATGTTCGACTTGGACAGCTCGACATCGTCCTTGCCGGCCTTGGCCTGCAGACGCTTGTAGTGGTTGTACACCGCGACCGAGAGGATCTTCTTCGCGGAGTTCTGGCCGATCACGTAGTCGTCCAGGATCGCGCGGATCTCGTGCGGGGTCGGGAGGGAATCCCGCTCGGTGTGGCCGGCCTCCTGCATCTCCTCGCGGATGATGTCATTGCACAGCTCGACGCACTCGTCGCAGATGAATACGGATGGCCCGGCGATCAGCTTGCGCACCTCGTGCTGACTCTTTCCGCAGAAAGAACAGTACAGGAGCTTGCCGTCGGCGGAGGGGGTGGTTTCGTCGCTCATCCGTTTGCCTCGGTTGCGATTTCAGTGTTCTTCAAAACATGCCCCGTTTGCCTGTGAGTTGCAAACGGGCCAAGCAGAAGTCCGGTATTGAGGCCCCGCCCCGGAGCCGGTCTCCGGGGCGCGGTTGCGATCGGCGCGGACGAGGGGATCAGTCGTCCGCGGAGTTGCGGTGGGTCAGGACGTGGTCGACCAGGCCGTATTCCTTGGCGTCGGTCGCGGTCATGAAGCGGTCGCGATCGGTGTCCTGCTCGATCTTCTCGATCGGCTGGCCGGTGTGGTGGGCCAGTACGCGGTTCAGCTCGTCGCGGATCTTCAGGATCTCGCGGGCATGGATATCGATATCCGACGCCTGACCCTGAAAGCCGCCCAGCGGCTGGTGGATCATCACCCGCGAGTGCGGCAGCGTATGGCGCTTGCCGGGGGCCCCGCCCGCCAGCAGAACAGCGCCCATGCTCGCGGCCTGGCCCACGCACAGCGTGCTGACCTCGGGCTTGATGAACTGCATGGTGTCGTAGATCGCCATGCCAGCGGTGACCGCGCCCCCCGGGGAGTTGATGTACAGGCTGATCTCCTTGTCCGGGTTCTCCGACTCGAGGAACAGCAGCTGAGCCACGATCACGTTGGCCATGTAGTCCTCGACCGGACCCACACAGAAGATGACCCGGTCCTTCAGCAGACGGGAATAGATGTCGTAGGCGCGCTCGCCGCGGGCGGTCTGTTCGACCACCATCGGGACCAGGTTCAGGCCCTGGGCATGCTGCGCACCCTGGTCGGCCATGTCGTGGCTCATTCAGTCGACTCCTTGTTCGGATTCATGACGTCCTGGAAGCTGGTTTCCTTCTCGGTGACCTTGGCCTGCTCGACCACCCAGTCGACCACCTGGTCTTCCAGCACCAGCGACTCCAGGTTGCTCTTGGCCTGGGGATTGGAGCGGTAGTAGTTCTTCACCTCTTCCGGGTCCTCGTAGGTCGCGGCCATCTCCTCGAGATCGCGCTCGACGCGCTCGGCGTCCACCTCGAACCCCTTCTGGTCGATGATCGCACGCAGGGCCAGCCCCAGGCGGACGCGGCGCTTCGCCTCGTCCTCGAACAGGCTGTCCGGCAGCGGCTGGGTCTGCTCGGCACCCCCGAAACGCTTCTCGGCTTCCTCGCGCAGACGGTTGATCTCCGACTTCACCAGGGCGTCCGGCAGGTCGAAGTCGTGCTTGTCGACCACGGCCTCCAGGACCTGCTGCTTTACCCGGCCCTTCAGGGCCTGACGCAGTTCCCGCTCCATATTGGACCGCACATCAGCGCGAAGTTTCTCCACCGAGCCGTCCTCGATGCCGAATTTCTTCGCGAACTCTTCGTCGACCTCCGGCAGCTTGGGCCCCTCGACCTGCTTGATGGTCAGGGCGAACTGCGCGGTCTGGCCCTTCAGGTTCTCCGCCGGGTAATCCTCGGGGAAGGTGACGTCGATGGTCGGCTCCTCGCCGGCCTTCACGCCCTTGAGCTGCTTCTCGAAGCTCTCGATCAGGCGCCCGGCGCCGACCTCGACCTGGAAGTCCTCGGCCTTGCCGCCCTCGAACTCCTCGCCGTTCAGGGTGCCGACGAAGTCCAGGGTGACACGGTCGCCCTTCTTCGCCTTGCGCTTGACCTCGGCCCACTCCTTGTTCTGCTCGCGCAGCGAGTCAATCACGCGGTCGATGTCCTCGTCCGCCACCTCGGCCTTCGGCCGCTCGATCTCGACGTCGGCGAAGTCGGCCACCTGCACCTCCGGGAACACCTGGAAGCTGGCGGTGAACTCGATGGCGTCGCCGCCCTCCAGGCTGGTCGGCTCGATGCTCGGGTTACCGGCCGGTTCCAGGCCCTCCTGCTGCACCGCCTCGCGGTAGCTCTCCTGCAGGACCTCGCTCAGCACCTCCTGGTAGACGCCGGTGCCATAGCGCTGGCGCACCACCTTCAGCGGGACCTTGCCCGGGCGAAACCCGTCCAGCTTGACCCGCTTGGCCAGGGACTTCAGGCGGTTGTCGACCTCGGTGTCGACCCGCTCGGAGGGGACCTGGATGGTCATCTTGCGTTCCAGGTTGCCGGTGGCTTCAACAGAAACTTGCATGGAGGGCCTCGTCATAGTTCGGATATCGGTCATCCCTGCCGATCGCAGTGGTAACCTTCATGGCGTTGGGAAATGCGGACTGTGGTGCGAAAGGAGAGACTCGAACTCTCACGGGTTTTACCCCACTGGGACCTAAACCCAGCGCGTCTACCAGTTCCGCCACTTTCGCGATCTTGCAGAAAACTCTTGTTGTGTTCGCGCGTTAGCCGCGCATTCTAGCGTGTTCCCCGCCCACAAACACAAAAGGCCCGTATGAACGGGCCCTTGTGCCGGCGCGGGGACCGGAGAAAATGGTGGGTCGTGTAGGATTCGAACCTACGACCAATTGGTTAAAAGCCAACTGCTCTACCAACTGAGCTAACGACCCTTTTCGGTTTGGCCGGCGGCGACCCCGCGGGTCGCCCTGGCCGAGCTGCAAAACCGAAGGCCCGGGATCACCGGGCCTCCAGTGCCGCGTAGTTTACGGCGCGGCGGGGAAAACGCAAGGCGCCCCCGCCGCTACGCCATCAGATGGCTTCCAGCTTGCGCATGCCACCCGGCAGCAGCTTCATGTCCACCAGCGAGGTGATCAGCGCCTTGCCGAAGGAGGCCTCGTCTTCGTAGACCATCTTGTAGTACTGGATCTTCATGGTCAGCGCGGCCCCGAAGACGATCATAATGAAGGTCAGGAAGCCGCCCAGCGCGAGCGTGGAGATCCCGGTGATGCCCTGACCGATGGTGCAGCCCATCGCCAGCACGCCACCGAAGCCCATCAGGATCGCGCCGATGAAGTGGTTCACGAAGTCGCGCACCGAGGCGAACCACTCGAAGCGGAACGCACGGGTAACCAGGGCCCAGAAGAAGGAGCCGAGGATCACGCCGGCCAGCGCCATCACGCCGAAGTACAGCACGGTGTTGTCAAACCCGCTCGACACGTAACGCAGGCTCTGGCCCATCGGATTGATGAAGGTGAACGACTGGTTGGCCCACGGGGCACTCTCGGACGGGCGCTCACCCGCGTCTGCATCGGCCACGAAGTCCCAATCGGCCACGTAGGCCTGCGGGGTATAGGTGTCCATGCCATCGTCGATCTGGATGTTGCTGGTCAGCCACCAGGCGCCGAGCACCATCAGGCCGATCACCAGACCGCCCAGGATGTTGTCAAAGCTCTTGCGGAAGTCCGCGGCCTTGAAGATCAGGGCCAGCAGCAGCACGCCGATCACCGCGCCCAGCACCAGGCGGGCGGTCAGGCCGTTCTCTTCGCCGGCCACCAGGGTACCCAGGTCCTGGCCCGCCGGGGTGGAGATGGCCAGCGCGGTGGTCCAGTCCATGAACAGCAGGGAATAGAGGGTATCGGAAGTACCCGGCAGCGGGCGCACCATGTAGTAGGCGATGATCGCGATCACGATCAGCACCATCAGCGACTTGATGTTGCCGCCACCGACGCGCACCAGGGTCTTGTTCCCGCAGCCGGAGGCGTAGGTCATGCCGATCCCGAACAGGAAGCCGCCCAGGGCATGCTCGACCCACTGGAACTCGCTCATGCGGTAGTTCGGGAAGGAACCGTCGGCGCTCAGCACCCCGAAGAACTCGAGGATGGCCACGCCCAGCATGGCCACGGCGATCGCTAGCAGCCAGGAGCGCATACGCCCGGTATCACCCATGTTCACCCAGTCGGAGACGGCGCCCATGGTGCAGAAGTTGGTCTTGTTCGCCACGGCCCCCATGATGAAGGCGAGGATGAACGCCCCACCGAGGAACGCCATCGCGGCAGTTGAAAAACTGGAGAATTCCATCACGTATCCTCTCGACGAAAGATTTCAGGGCAGGCCTGCACCCACGGGGTGCGCAGCATACATCGGACGCTAGACGAGATCGAGCCCGTTTTCATTCCTGCGGGAACGAACATGCAGCCGGCGGGCTGCCGGCGGGCATCACGCGGGGATATAGCGGGTCGGGTCCGGCACGCCGGCCGCAGCAAAGCCCTCGCGCCGGATGCGGCAACTGTCGCAGCGGCCGCAGGCGCGCCCCTCGGCATCGGCCTGATAGCAGCTGACCGTGTGGCGGTAGTCCACCCCGAGCTCGCTGCCCGCCCGGATGATCTCGGCCTTGGACAGGTGCATCAGCGGCGCCCGCACCTCCCAGGGCGTGCACTCGACCCCGCTGCGGGTGGCCACCCGGGCCAGGTCGCGGAACGCGTCGATGAAGGCCGGACGGCAATCCGGATAACCGGAATAGTCCACCGCATTGGCGCCGACGTAGAGCAGCCGCGCGTCCAGGGTCTCGGCCAGCCCCAGGGCCAGGGCCAGAAACACCGTGTTGCGCGCCGGCACGTAGGTCACCGGGATGCCCTCGGTCGGCGCGGTCGGTACGTCGATCGCCGTGTCTGTCAGCGCCGAGCCGCCGATGGCGCTCAGGTCCACCGCCACCACGCGGTGGTCGGTCACGCCCTGGTCCGCGGCGACCCGCCGCGCAGCCTCCAGCTCGGTCCGGTGGCGCTGTCCATAGTCAATGGACAGGGCATGGCACTCCAGGCCTTCGGCGCGCGCCATGGCCAGGCAGGTCGCCGAGTCGAGCCCGCCCGAGAGCAGCACCACGGCCTGTTCCGCGCGTTCGTTCATATCAGCGGCCCGGCTGATCGCCCCAGAGGAGCTTGTGCAGCTGCACCTGAAAGCGTACCGGCACACGTTCGGCCACGATCCAGTCAGCCAGGGTCCGCGGCTCCAGTTCGCCGAACACGGGCGAGAACAGGACCTCGACCTCCGGGTCCAGCCCCAGGCGCTCGAGCTCGGCCCGGGCCCAGTCAAAGTCTGCGCGCCCGGCCAGCACGAACTTCAGCTGGTCCCCGGCCTTCAGCCGCGGAATGTTATCGGGGAGGTTGCGTTCGGCCTCCTTCGAGCCCGGTGCCTTCCAGTCCATCACGATGGCGACCCGGGGGTCGACACCGGCGATGTCCATCGCCCCGCTGGTCTCCAGCGACACCGTGAACCCGGCGTCGCATAGTGCCTCCAGCAGCGGCAGGCAGCCCGGCTGGGCCAGGGGTTCACCACCGGTCACGCAGACATGCCGCACCCCGGTGCGCCCGACCCAGTCGAGGACCGTCGGCAACATCAGCGCCTCGCCGCCCTCGAAGGCGTATTCGCTGTCGCACCAGCGGCAGCGCAGCGGGCAACCGGTCAGGCGCACGAAGGCCGTGGGCCAGCCGACCTGCGCCGCCTCGCCCTGCAGCGAGACAAACATCTCGCTGATCCGCAGCCGCACCGACGCCGGGTCGACGACCCCCGAGCCACGGGCGTCACGCAACGGGGCGGTGGTCATTGGGCGCGATCGATCCGCTGCAGGCGTTCGCGGGCCAGGCGGTCCAGTGTCGTACCGCCATAGTCGGCACGCACTGCCTCCAGGGCCTCGCGGGCCGCATCGAAGTCCTCCAGCTCGTAGTGGGAGTACCCGATCTTCAGCAGTGCATCCCCACTCTTGTCGCTTTCGGGGAAATCCTCGCGCAGGCGCTGGAAGTCCTCGAGCGCCGCCTCGAATTCGCCGCTGGCGTACTTCGCCTCCGCCAGCCAGTACCACGCATTCGCGGTAAAGCTCCCCTCGGGGTAATCCTCGATGAAACGCTCCAGCTTGCGCATGGCGGTGGCGTAATCACCGGCCATCAGGTCGTCAAAGGCCTCCTGATAGGCGGCCTGCTCGTCGGCCTCCGGCAGATCCAGCTCGACCACCTCCTCGCGCGGGGTTGCGTCCGGCACCGGGGCCCCGCCCTCGACGGCGGCCACGCGCTCGTCCAGGTGGCGGAACTGGTCGCGCTGACGGGTACTGAGGCGGTTCACCTCGTGGCGCAGGGTCTCCACCTCCCCGCGCAGTTCGCGCAGGTCCCGGTTCAGCGACTCGGAGACCTGCAGCAGCTCGTTCATCGCGCTGGAGTCCAGCACGCGTTCGATACGGTCCAGGCGCCGATCCAGCTGGCGGATCTGCGACTGGGTCGCGAACACGGTGTCGTCCTGCGCCCCGGCGGTCCCCGGCATCAGAGCCAGCGGGGTCAGGACAAAGGCCGCGGCCAGCATGGCCGCCAGGAACGGCCCCGGGCGCGCCGGGTTCCGAAACAGAAATGCCCCCGAGGGGGCATCTCCGCAAGACGTACTGAACATCGATCGCATCTGGCTTCCCGGGTTTACCTACCCTGACTCAGCGCCGGGATTCGTAGACGAGCTCGACCCGGCGGTTCTTGGCCCAGGCCTCCTCGTTCTGCTGGAAGGCCACCGGCATCTCCTCACCATAACTGATGACCTCGAGCTGGTCATCCGAGGCGCCGTTCAGATTCAGCACCCGCCGCACGGACTGCGCACGGCGTTCGCCCAGGGCCAGGTTGTATTCGCGGGTGCCGCGCTCATCCGTATGCCCCTCCAGGCGCATGCGCGCGCCGGGGTTCTCCGCCAGGTAGGCCGCGTGGGCCTCCAGCATCGGCATGAATTCGGACTTCACCTCGTCACGGTCGAAGTCGAAGTAGACCAGGCGCTCGGCCAGCGGACTGTCCGGGTCGTCCAGGGCGGCGGCATCGAACTCCCGGTCGCGACCGATACCACGGGCCTCGGCGGCCTCGCGTTCGGCCCGCTCCTGCTCGGCGGCACGTTCGCGCTCGGCGGCACGCTCGGCATCCTCGGCATCGCGGGTCGGAGTGGCACAAGCCGACAGGGCCGCGATCACCACGGCGGCAAGGGTCAGACGAAACGCGTTGTTCATGGTGTTGGTTCCTCGAAAGAAGGTGACAGTCAAAGGGTCCGAAAATCAGTTCAGGGGTGACCAGGCCGGCTCGCGCACCTCGCCTTCGCGGGCGGCCAGACGCTGGTGCACTTGGCCGTCGCGGCTGACGGAACCGAGCACGCCCCGCCCCCCGTCGGTCATGGCATACAGGATCATGCTGCCATTGGGGGCAAAGCTTGGCGACTCTGCATCGCGTCCGTCCGTGAGGCGCGTCACACGGCGGTCATCCAGATCGAGGCGGGCCAGCTGAAATCCGCCGTCACCCCCATGGACATACACCAGCGACCGCCCGTCCGGCGAGATGGTGGCGGCGGCCGCGTAGCCGCTCTCGAAGGTCAGACGCCGCGCATTCCCGCCGCCGGCTGGCTGGGCGTAGATCTGCGGGGCCCCCGCGCGGTCGGAGGTGAAATAGATCGTCTCGCCGTCCGGCGACCAGACCGGCTCGGTCTCGATCGCGCTGGAACGCGTCAGCTGCCGCAGCTCCCCGGAGGCCAGGTCCATCACATAGATATTCGGCGAGCCGTCGCGCGACAGGCTCAGCGCCAGTTGGCGACCGTCCGGGGACCAGGCCGGGGCACTGTTGATCCCGGTGAAGCTGGCGATGCGCGAACGCTCGCCGGTCTCCACATTCTGGCGAAAGACCTCGGAACGGCGGTTCTCGAACGAGACGTAGACCAGCTCGCGGCCATCCGGGGACCAGTCGGGCGACATGATCGGATCCTCGGAGCGGAACAGGGTGCGCGGATTGGCCCCGTCGGAATCGGCCACCTCCAGTCGGAACTCGCGCGAGTCGTTCTGGCGCTCGACACTGACGAACGCGATACGCGCGCTGAAGGCGCCCGGGTCGCCGGTGATCTGTTCGTAGACGATGTCCGATACGCGGTGGGCGCCCCTCCGGAGCATGTCCGCCGGCACCGGGATGCGCCAGCCACCCAGGCGCTCCTCCGCCAGCACGTCGAACACGTGGAACTCCACGATCACGTTGTCCCCGTCCGGGCGCTTGGAGCCCACCACCAGGTACTCCATGCCGGCGTCGGCCCAGGGCTGCGCGATGAAGTCGGCCGGGCCCGAGGGGGCCCGCGGCAGCCCCTCGCGCTCGACCTCGAACAGACCGCTACGGGTCAGATTCGCGGCCAGGATTCGCCCCACATCCTCGTCCGGGCGGCCCTCGCCCTCCCAGGTGAACGGTGCGACCGCGACCGGAATGGCCCCGGTCACACCCTCGGTCACGGTCACTTCCAGCACCGCGTGAGCCTGCGCCGACCACAGCAGCGCCAGCCCCAGCAGCATCGCGTGAATCATTCGTTGCATGGTGTTCCTCGTGGCCCGGTTGGGAGCGGGCCGGTCAGTCGGGCTCGAAACGGATGCGCACCCCGCCGCGCACGGCATCCGCGTCGGGCGGACGCGGCAGCGAGGACAAACGGTCCATGGTCTGGCGGACCGATTCGCAGAAGGCGGACCCGCCCGAGCAGCTCTCGATATCGAAATTGATGATACGCCCGGTCTCGTTGACACGCACGAGAACAATGGCACGGTCCGACGCATCCAGACCCGAGGGCTGGCGCCAGCGCCGCTGCACCACCGACTGCACCTGGGCACGCCATTCGTTCAGCTCCTGGTCCAGCTGCGCCTGGCGCTCGGCAGCCTCGCGTTGCGCCTGTGCCTCGGCCAGACGTTCGCGCTCGCGCTCCATCGCCTCGCGCCGGCGCTGCTCTTCCAGTTCACGCTCCTGCTCGGCGCGACGCTCGGCCTCCTCCCGCTCGCGGCGTTCGGCCTCCTCGCGTTCGCGCCGCTCCGCCTCTTCCCGCGCCTGGCGCTCCGCCTCCTCGCGCTCCCGCCGCTCCTGTTCGATCCGTTCCCGCTCGGCCTCGGCCTCGCGCCGCGCCTGCTCTGCGGCCTCGCGTTCCTGGCGAATGCGCTCGCGCTCGGCCTCGGCCTCCTCGCGTGCGCGGCGCCGCTCTTCCTCCGCCTCCCGGCGCGCCTGCTCGGCCTCCTCCAGCGCCTGCTGGCGCGCGCGCTCGGCTTCCTCGCGGCGGCGCTGTTCCTCGGCCTGGCGACGTTCCTCCTCGCGCCGGGCCTGCTCCTCGGCACGGCGGCGCTCCTCTTCCGCGCGCAGCTCCTCCGCGATTCGTTCCTGTTCCGCCACCTCGCGCTGGTGCTCGACGCGGTCGAAGGTCTCGGCATCCACCGCGACCGCGTCGATCACCTCGATATCTTCCTGCACCGCGATCTCCACCGCCGCCCGGGTCGAGGTCGGCGACACCAGGCTCACGTTCAGCAGCAACGCCGCGAACAGCACCCCGTGCAGGATCAGGACGAGGAGCAGGCTGAGGGGGTGACGGCGCAGGAGCTCGAACACGGCGTGTGGCTCAGTCCTGGTTGTTACGTGGCGGTTCGGTGATCAAGCCGACACGACCGCCCCCGGCGCGCTGGAGGGCGACCATTGCATCGATCACCCGGCCGTAGTCCACGTTGCGGTCCCCGCGCACGAAGGTCTGGGTGCCCGGATTCTCGGCGAGGAACTCGCGCACGATCTCGGTCATCTCCTGCGGCGCCAGCGGCTCGTTCACGTACGGGCCCTGGTTCAGGCTCATGGCCCCGGAAGCATCCACGGTGACCACCAGTGGCTCGGCCGCGGATGGATCCTCGTCCAGGGCCTCGGCATCGGCCTCCGGCAGATCGACCTCCACCCCCTGCTGCAGCATGGGGGCGGTGATCATGAAGATGATCAGCAGGACCAGCATCACGTCGATGAACGGCACGACGTTGATCTGCGACATGGGCCGCCGCAGGCGGCGGCTGTTGCGACGCGACTCGGCCATGGTTCAGGCCGGCGCCCCGGCGGCGCCCTCGGCCGGCTTACCCGCGCCCTGGCGGTTCAGCAGGGCCACGAACTCGTCGCTGAAGTTCTCCAGGCGCGAGGCCACGCGATCGACGTCCCCGGCAAAGCGGTTGTAGGCGATGACCGCCGGGATGGCCGCGAACAGGCCCAGCGCGGTCGCGATCAGCGCCTCGGCGATCCCCGGGGCGACCATGGCGAGTGTGGCCTGCTGCACCCCGGAGAGCCCGAGAAATGCATGCATGATGCCCCACACGGTCCCGAACAGGCCGATGTACGGGCTGGTGGAGCCAACCGTGGCCAGGAATTGCAGGTAGCGCTCCATCTCGTCGGTCTCGCGGGCGATGGCCACGCGCATCGCGCGATGGGCCGGCTCGCCGGCCACCATGCCGTGCTGGCGGGCACGCAGGAATTCCTTGAAGCCGGAGGAGAACACGTGCTCCATGCCGGACATCTCGGACTTGCGGCGTACGCCCTCGTACAGGTGCGAGAGGTCCGCGCCCGACCAGAACCGTTCCTCGAACTCGTCGCTGGCCCGCTGGGCCGCGTTCAGCGAGCGCGCCTTGATGATGATCACCAGCCAGGAGAGTACCGAGGCGATCACCAGGATCACCATGACCAGCTGCACGATCAGACTGGCGTCCATGATCAGCTGGTACATCGAAAAGTCCACTGTCACTTGTCCATCTCCCGTTATGCCGTTGTTCCGTCCGCCGCCCGCATCGCGCGCGCCACTTCATCGGGGATCGCCACCGGCGCCTGCCGGGCCATATCGACACAGGCAATGGCGACCTCGCCGGTTGCCAGCGCCGTCGCCTCGCGCTGCACGACCTGCGCGAACTCCACGCTGGCGCGACGCATGCGCGTGACCCGGCAGGTGACCGTCAGGGCCTCGTTGAAATGCGCGGGACGCTGCATCTCCACAGCCAGACGCCGCACGGCGAACACAATTCCATACTCGGACCGCAGCCGGTCCTGCTCGAAGCCGAGGGCACGCAGCCATTCGGTACGCGCGCGCTCCATGAATTTCAGGTAATTGGCGTGATAGACCACGCCGCCGGCGTCGGTATCCTCGTAGTACACCCGCACCGGCCACTCGAATGCTGCGGTCATGGCTGGCGCGGGCCCTCCGCCGCGGGCGTCAGCAGATCGCCCTCGTCCATCCGGGTCAGGCCGAACATCGCCAGGGTACGCCGGGTCGCCTGGCGCCCGCGCGGAGTGCGCTGCAGGTAGCCCTGCTGAATCAGGAAGGGCTCGACCACATCCTCCAGCGTGCCACGGTCCTCGTTCATCGCCGTGGCCAGGCTCTCGACCCCGACCGGGCCACCGTCGAACTTCTCCACCAGCACCTCCAGCAGGCGACGGTCCTGGGCATCCAGCCCGGAGGCATCGATCGCCAGCAGGTCGAGCGCCTGCGCCGCCACGTTGTGGGTCACCACGCCATCGGCCCGGACCTGGGCGAAATCCCGTACCCGCCGCAGCAGGCGGTTGGCCAGCCGCGGCGTGCCGCGGCCCCGGCGGGCGATCTCCGCGGCCCCCTCGGCCTCGATCCCCACGCCCAGCAAACCGGCCGCGCGATCCACAATATGCGCGAGATCGGTGACAGTGTAATGATCGAGACGCTGCACGATACCGAACCGGTCACGTAACGGGGCCGAAAGCAGCCCCGCGCGGGTGGTCGCGCCCACCAGCGTGAACGGCGGCAGGTCCACCTTGATCGAGCGCGCCGCCGGGCCCTCGCCGATCACGATGTCCAGCTGGCCGTCCTCCAGGGCCGGATACAGCACCTCTTCCACCACCGTCGGCAGGCGGTGGATCTCGTCGACGAACAGGACATCGCGCGGCTCCAGGGCCGTCAGGATGGCGGCCAGGTCACCGGCGCGTTCCAGTACCGGACCAGAGGTCTGGCGCAGGCCTACGCCGAGTTCGTTGGCGACGATGTGCGCCAGCGTGGTCTTGCCCAGCCCGGGCGGGCCGGCGACCAGGGTGTGATCCAGGGCCTCGTCGCGCCGGCGGGCGGCCTCGATGAACAGCCCCAGCTGCTCGACTACGCGGGGCTGGCCGGTGTAGTCCGCGAGCCGCTTCGGGCGCAGGCTGACCTCGGCCCGCTCTTCCTCGGACCGACTCTGCATATCCACCAGACGTGATTCCATAGCCCCGCAGTATGCATCGCCACCGGTGCCGTTTACAGGGCCGTCCGGCGGGTTTTCGGATTCGCGTGCGTTCGAGCGTTCCCGCCCGTAGCGCCGTCAGGCGCCGGGGAGATCGCGGGCGTAGACCAGGAACACCCCGTGCCCGCCCGCCTCGAACTCCAGCCAGATCAGCGGCAGGTCCGGGAAGGCCGCCTCCACCGCGGCCTGACTGTTGCCGACCTCGACGATCAGCACGCCGTCTTCCGTCAGGTGTTCGCGGGCCCCGTCCAGGATGCGGCGCACGATATCCAGTCCGTCGCCGCCGGCGGCCAGCCCCAGCGCGGGTTCGTGACGGTATTCGTCCGGCAGGGCCGCCATGTCCTCGGCATCCACGTATGGGGGGTTGGACACAATCAGCTCGTAGCGATCCCCGGGTTCCAGCCCGTCGAACACGTCGGACTGCACAGCGCGCACCTGATCGCCCACCCGGTGGCGCTCGATGTTGATCCCCGCCACCGCCAGCGCATCCGTCGACACATCCGCCAGATCCACCCGCGCCTGCGGCAGCGCCAGGGCCATTGCAATCCCGATACACCCGCCCCCGGTGCACAGATCCAGCGCGCGGGTCACGCCATCGGGGTCGACCCAGGGCTCGAAGCCTGCGGCAATCAGCTCGGCCAGCGGCGAGCGCGGCACCAGCACGCGCTCGTCGACATAGAACGGCAATCCGGCGAACCAGGCCTCGCGGGTCAGATAGGCCGCGGGCTTGCGCGTGGCGACCCGCTCGCGCAGCACCGCGACCACCCGCGTGCGCTCGACCTCGCTCAGGCGGGCATCCCACCAGGACTCGGGCAGATCCAGCGGCAGATGCAGGGTGTGCAGTACCAGCCAGGCGGCCTCGTCGAAGGCGTTGTCGGTGCCATGCCCGAAGCTCAGGCCGGCGCCGCGAAACTGACTGGCGCCGAAGCGAATGAAGTCGCGCAGGCTGCGCAATCCGGTGGTCGAATCCATGCCCGGTCTTTCCGTTACGTGCGAGGGCGGTCATCATACCGTCTCGCTACCGCCCTGTACGTAACCCACCCACGGACTCCGCATGAGCAAGATCGACCCCTGGCTGGCGCGTCTGTCGCACCTGCTGCCCCAGCACGCCCTTTCGCGCGGCGTGCACTGGCTGGCGCGCATCGAGTCGCCGCGCCTGCAGCCCCTGCTGCGCGCCTTCGTGCGCCGCTTCGGCCTGAACCTGGACGAGGCCGCCGAGCCGGACCTCGCGGCCTATGCCAGTTTCAACGCACTGTTCACCCGCGCCCTGCGCGAGGATGCGCGGCCGCTGGAGGGGGACGCCAACACGGTGGTCAGCCCGGCCGATTCGCGCGTCAGCGCGGCCGGGCGCATCGAGGCCGGCCAGATCTTCCAGGCCAAGGGCCATCACTACACCGTGCGCGAGCTGCTGGGTGGCGAGGACGATCTGGCGGAGGCCTTCCGCCACGGACACTTCGTCACCCTGTATCTGTCACCGCGCCACTACCACCGGCTGCACATGCCGCTGACCGGCACCCTGACCCACATGATCCATGTGCCCGGGCGGCTGTTCTCGGTGGCCCCGCGCATCGTGCGCCACGTACCCCGGCTGTACGCCCGCAACGAGCGGGTCGTGGCCTGCTTCGACACGCCTGTTGGCTCGATGGCCATGGCCCTGATCGGTGCCCAGAACGTCGGTTCCATCGAGACCGTCTGGGCCGGCGAGGTCACCCCGCCGCGGGGGCGCGAGATCAGCGTAAGCGAGTATCCGGACCGCGATATCACCCTGGAACGCGGGGCCGAGATGGGCCGCTTCAACCTCGGGTCCTCGGTGGTGCTGCTCCTGCCGGACCACCCGCTGAAGCTCGCCGACCACCTGACGCCCGAGACCGAGGTCCAGGTCCGCTCCGCACTCGGCCAGTTCTACTGACTTTTTTCACCACGAAGCACACGAAGGCACGAAGAAGGGCCAGGTCAAGGGCGGTTAACAGGAAGATGGGAAGACTAGAAGTAAAAACGATCGGTTAGATGGACTCGGGGGGCGGCCGGCCATCGAGGGCTATTAACTGCATCGCCCGGATCAGCCGTATCTTGCCTATCTTCCGATCTTCTCGCCTTCCTGTCCGCTCCAAGCCCTTGACCTTCTTCGTGCCTTCGTGCGCTTCGTGGTGAATAAAAACGTTCAGGCGTGGGCGCGGGCTGCGGTCTGGTTGAAGTAGGCGGCCTTCCAGCTCTCGTAGTCGGCGACGAGTTGCTCGACGTCGGCGGCATCGAACGGGCGCAGGCCGCTCAGCACCAGGTGCTTGCTGCCGTCGGCGACTACGGACTGATCGATCACCAGCTCGTAGTCCAGGCGGATCTCGCCGCGCTTGCCGTTGACGGTCATCACCGCATCCTTCAGGCGCGGCTCCGGCACCCCGGCGCTGGCGGCCAGCGGCTCCGGCAGGCGGAAGCCCATGCGCTCGTACATCACCAGCGGGCGCTTCGGGTTCACCATCACGCCGTGCTCCTCCATCAGCGGCACCAGCACATGCGGGAAGTTCTGCCCGGAGAAGCTCACATAACTGCGGATCAGGGATTCAATCGCGTTGGACTCGTCGATCACCGTGCCGGAGCGCTCGACCTCGATCACGCTCTTGCCATTGTCGTCGGTAATCGCAAAGGCCTCGCCCGGGGCCTCCGGGAAGATCAGCGGCACGTTGCCCCCCACCATGCCGGTAAAGCGGAAGTGCATGTTCGCGCTGGCGCCGTAGGTATCCAGCACCAGCGCGAACAGCAGATCGCCCGGCACGCAGAAGCGCCGGTTGTCGGCATCGTGGATCGGATTGAAATCGCCGGCGAGCGTCTTGGCAAAGTCACTGCCCTGCTCCGGGGTCACGACCAGTTGACCGTCGCGATGGCGGTAGAAATCCTCAAGGAAGCTTTTGTCGGTCACGCGGTCTCCCCGAAATCGTATTGCGGCGTGGTTTTTCGCACCACTATAGCCCGAAATGCCCCTCGATGGCCTTGATGAAGGCATCGCCATAGCGCTCCAGCTTGTGCTGGCCGACCCCGGAGATCCCGGCCATCTCGTCACGGCTGCGCGGGGCGGCCGCGACCATCTCCAGCAGCGTGGCATCACTGAAGATCACGTAGGGCGGCACCCCCTGGTCGCGCGCGAGGTCGGTGCGCAATGCGCGCAGGGCCTCCCACAGCGCGCGGTCCTCGCTGTCCATCGCCGCCACACTGCGGGCGGTGTCGCGGCGGGCCGGGCGGGCCGTGCGCGCCTCGCGTTCCGGGCGGGCCAACTCTTCGCGCAGGTGGATCGACTCCTCGCCGCGCAGCACCGGGCGACAGGCCGGGTCCAGCTTCAGCCCGCCGTAGCCCTCCTCGTCCAGGCGCAACAGGCCGCGGGCGAGCAGCTGACGCACCACGCCGCGCCACTGTGCCTTGTCCAGTTCCTTGCCGATCCCGAAGGTGCTCAGGCGGTCGTGACCGAGGCGGCTCAGGCGTTCGCTCGCGGAGCCGCGCAGCACGTCGATCACGTGCCCCGCGCCGAAGCGCTCGCCGGTGCGGTAGATGCAGGACAGGAGCTTCTGCACCGGGACACTGGCATCCCAGGTGGCCGGCGGCTGCATGCAGTTGTCGCAGGTCCCGCAGGGCTCGGGCATGCGCTCGTCGAAGTAGGCAAGCAGGGCCTGGCGCCGGCAACTGGTGATCTCGCAGAACCCGAGCATCGCCTCCAGCTTTTGCTGCTCGATGCGCTGGCGCTCGGCGCCGGCCTGCGAGCCCTCCAGCATCTGGCGCAGGGTCACGACATCCTGCAGGCCATAGACCATCCAGGCATTCGCGGGCAGGCCGTCGCGCCCGGCGCGGCCGGTCTCCTGATAGTAGCCCTCCAGGCTCTTGGGCAGGTTCAGGTGAGCCACGAAACGTACGTTCGGCTTGTCGATCCCCATGCCGAAGGCGATGGTCGCCGCCATCACCACGCCCTCCTCGCGCAGGAACCGGGTCTGGTTCTCCGCGCGGGTCGCCGCCGGCAGACCCGCGTGATAGGGCAGCGCGGTAATGCCCTGTTCCGCCAGCCACTCGGCCACCGCCTCGACCTTCTTGCGCGACAGGCAATAGACGATACCGGCCTCGCCCGCGTGTTCCTCGCGGATGAAGCGCAGCAGCCGATCGCGTGCGGAACCGCCGCGCCCCCCGTCGGCCTGGGCGATGCGGTAGCGGATGTTGGGGCGATCGAAGGAGCTGACAAAAGCACGGGCCTGCTCCAGGCGCAGCCGCTCGCGGATCTCCTGGCGGGTGGGGCCGTCCGCCGTCGCGGTCAGGGCGAGGCGCGGCACCTGCGGGAAACGTTCGGCCAGCACCGCCAGCTGACTGTACTCCGGGCGAAAGTCATGCCCCCATTGCGAGACGCAGTGGGCCTCGTCGATGGCGAACAGCGCCAGCTCGATGCCCTCCAGACGCTCCAGCATGCCCGCGGCGAACAGGCGCTCCGGCGACATGTACAGCAGATCCAGTTCGCCCGCGTGCAGCGCGGCCAGCACGGAGCGGGCCTCGTCCGCCTTCTGGCCGGAATCCAGACTGGCCGCCGCCACGCCGTTCTGGCGCAGGGCCGCCACCTGATCCTGCATCAGCGCGATCAGCGGCGAGATCACGATGCCGCACCCGGGCCGCGCCAGCGCGGGGATCTGGTAGCACAGCGACTTGCCGCCGCCGGTGGGCATCAGCACCACGGCGTCGCCACCCGCGGTCACATGCTCGACGATGGCCTGTTGCTGACCGCGAAATTCCGTGTAGCCGAAGGTCTCGCGCAGGATCTCCAGTGGCGCCGCCGCCGGAGCGCTTCCCTGCGCTTCTCCAGCTGCAAGACCCGAGGGTTCCAATGGACGTACTCCAGACGGGAAGACAAGCCACGAAGACTGCCGAATGCCCGCCACCGCTGCAAGCCACCAGCGCCACAACCGCCCCGGGCCGGCCGCAATCCCTCCCGGTGCGCAGTCGCCCGCCGTGACCCGCCGCGATAAACTCCCCACCTGAATACCAAAATCCAGGACGCCCGATGCCGACAACCGCCCGCCTCCTGCCCGCCGCCTTGCTGGCCCTGTTCGCGTTGACCGCCTGTTCCGACGCCCCGGAACCGGACACCGCCGCCGAGCCGCCTGCGCAGGCATCCAGCGAAGACTCGAGCGCGGCCTCCGGCTCGACCGCGCAGCTCGACTACAGCCTGCCGCCAGAGGACTTCGCCGCCGACCCCGAGGCCGGGCGCTCGCTGTTCCGCGCCAACTGCATGCAGTGCCACGGCGAGGACGCCCGCGGCACCGACCAGGGCCCGCCGCTGATCCACCGCATCTACGAGCCTTCGCACCACCCGGACATCACCTTCCATCGCGCCGTGGCCCTGGGCGTGCACGCGCACCACTGGGACTTTGGCGACATGCCGCCGGTGGCCGGGGTCACCGGTGAGGAGACCGCCCACATCATCGCCTGGATCCGCCAGGAACAGCGCGCCGTCGGCATCGACTGAACACAACCCGTACATGACAGATCCACGCACGGAGGCGATCCGCGGCACGGTTCACGCCTACCTGGACGCCTGGCTGCGCCAGCGCGATCTCGCGGCCCTGCTGCGCCTTCACACCCCTGGGGTCAGCGGCTTTGGCACCGGTGCCGACGAGGCCGCCTTCAACCCCGAAGAGGTCGAACGCATCGCCGGGCGCGACATCGAACAGGTACCGGAGCCCTTCGACTTCGCGATCCACCGCGAGGAGATCCGACTGCTGACGGATGACGTGGCGCTGATCATGCTGATCTTCGACATGATCCTGGATACCCGCGGGCAGCGGGTCCGACTGAACGGCCTGCGTGCCAGTCTGGTGCTGCACGCGACCGCCGACGGCTGGCGCCTGGAGCACCTGCATGGCTCCTTCCCCGCGAGCGTCCATGGAGACGACGAACCCTACCCGGTGAAGGAGCTGGAGGAGCGCGCACAGGTGCTCGAACGCCTGGTACGGGAACGCACGCACTCCCTGGAGGCCGCCCAGCAACACCTGGAACACCTCGCCACCACCGACCCGCTGACCGGATTGAACAACCGCATGAAGGCCAGCGAGGCCCTGGCCGAAGAGATCCTGAGGGCCGAGCGTCACGCGAGCCCGCTCAGCGTAATCCTGCTGGACCTTGATCACTTCAAGCCGATCAACGACACCCTGGGACACGGCCGCGGCGACGCGGTACTGACCGCGGTCGGGCAGCTGATCACGGGCCGCATCCGCGCCACCGATCGGGCCGCGCGCTGGGGTGGCGAGGAGTTCCTCATTCTCTGCCCGCAAGACGATAGCGCCGCAACGAGCCGACTGGCCGAGGACCTGCGCCACTGCCTGGAGACCCACGACTTCCAGACCGGACAGCCGCTGACCGCCAGCTTCGGTGTGGCCCAGCTGGAGCCCGGCGAGAGCGCGGAATCCCTGGTAGACCGGGCCGACCGCGCCCTGTACGCGGCCAAGCACGCCGGGCGCAACCGGGTACAGGGCGCGTGAAATCAATCCGGCCCCGGGGCGCCCCGTCCATGAACCACAGGAACGCATTCACCCCGATCGGCAAAAGGAGCCTTGCCATGTGCACGAAGAGACTGACCCTCGCCACCCTCCTGGGCCTTCTGGCCCTGCCCGCCCAAGCAGACCCGGTCGACATCCTGGAGGCCCAGCTGCATGCCAGCGGCCCGAACCAGTGGCGGGTCGCCGTCACCGTGGAGCATCCCGATACCGGCTGGGATCACTATGCCGATGCCTGGCGTGTGCTGGACGCCGATGGGAACGTCCTCGGTGAACGCATCCTGCACCACCCGCATGTCAACGAGCAGCCGTTTACCCGCAGCCTGCGCCGGCTGTCGATCCCCGATGGCACACGCTTCCTGCAGATCGAGGCCCGCTGCTCGCAGGACGGCTGGAGTCACCAGCGCCTGCGGATCGACCTGGAACAGGACCGGGGCGACGGCTACCGCATCCACCGGTGAGGCGCGCGACCGGGCCACACCGGGCCGGGGAGCCGCCACGGAACGCGCGCCCATGTGCGTACCCGGCGGGGACCTCCTAAAGTAGGCAGCCTACCCAGCCCCGGATTCCTCCATGCGCGGTCACTCCAGCGTGCACGATGCGCCCGACGATGCGATCAACTGGCGCATCGTTCGCTCCCTGTTCCCCTATCTCGCGGAGTTCCGCGGCCGGCTGTTCCTGGCCCTGGGCCTGATGGGCCTGGCCAAGCTGGCAACCGTGCTGGTCCCGCTGGCGCTGAAGTACATCGTCGACCACTTCGAGGACGGCGGCACCGAGGCGCTGGTCGCAGTCCCGGTGGCCCTGGTGATCGCCTACGGCCTGCTGCGCTTCGGCAGCACCCTGTTCGGCGAGCTGCGCGACGCGGTCTTTGTGCGCGTGGCCGAACGGGCCATGCGGCGCGCGGCCCTGCGGGTATTCGAGCACCTCCACCGGCTCGAGCTGAGCTTCCACCTGGCGCGCGAGACCGGTGGCCTGGCACGCGACATCGAGCGCGGCACCAGCGGCATCAGCTTCCTGCTGCGCTTCATGGTGTTCAACATCCTGCCGACCATCATCGAGATCGCGCTGGTCGCGGTGATCCTGCTGGTGGCGGTCGGTCCGGTCTTCACCGTCACCGTGATCCTCGCGGTGGCCGCCTACATCGCCTGGTCGGTATGGATTACCGAGTGGCGTACCCGCTTCGTGCGCGAGGCCAACCAGCGCGACAACGAGTCCAACACCCGCGCGATCGACTCGCTGCTGAACTACGAAACGGTGAAGTACTTCGGCAACGAGGGCTTCGAGGCCCGGCGCTACGACGAGGGCCTGGCCACCTGGGAACAGGCGCGCACCAAGAACGTACTGTCGCTGGTGCTGCTGAACTCCGGCCAGGCCCTGATCATCGCCGCCGCGATCACCGTGATGATGCTGCTGGCCGCCAGCCGGGTGGCCTCGGGGCAGATGTCGCTGGGCGATCTGGTGATGGTCAATGCCTACATGATCCAGCTGTTCATGCCGCTGAACTTCCTCGGCTTCGTCTACCGCGAGATCCGCCAGTCGCTGGCGAACATCGAGCGCCTGTTTGGCCTGCTGGAAAAACCGGTACAGGTCGAGGACCGGCCAGGCGCGCCGGATCTCGACGTCGCGGACGGGCATGTGCGCTTCGAGCAGGTCGCCTTCCACTACCAGCCGGAACGCCCGATCCTCGAGGACGTATCACTGGAAATCCCGGCCGGGCACAAGCTGGCGGTCGTCGGGCCCAGCGGGGCCGGCAAGTCCACGCTCGCACGCCTGCTGTTCCGGTTCTTCGACGTGACGGACGGGCGCATCACTATCGACGGCCAGGATATCCGCGAGGTGACCCAGCAAAGCCTGCGCCGAGCGATCGGCGTGGTCCCGCAGGATACCGTGCTGTTCAACGCGAGCATTCGCTACAACATCGCCTACGGTGATCCGGAGGCCTCCGAGGAGGCCATCCGGCGCGCGGTGCGTCTGGCGCACCTGGACGATTTCATCCAGCGCCTGCCCGACGGCCTGGATACGGTCGTCGGCGAACGCGGCCTCAAGGTCTCCGGCGGCGAGAAGCAACGCATTGCCATCGCCCGCATGCTGCTGAAGGACCCGCCGATCCTGGTCTTCGACGAGGCCACCTCGTCGCTGGACTCGGGCTCGGAGAAGGCGATCCTGCAGGCGCTGAACGAGGTCTCGGCGCGGCGCACCACGCTGGTCATCGCGCATCGCCTGTCGACCGTGAAGGATGCCGAGCAGATCGTGGTCCTCGATCAGGGACGCGTGGTCGAACGCGGCACCCACCGCGAACTCCTCGCGGCGGGCGGCGCCTACGCCCGCCTGTGGCAACACCAGCAGGAACACGAACCCGCCCCTGCCGACCCGAACCCGAATGCCGGGGCCTGAACCCTTTTATTCGCCACGAAGCACACGAAGGCACGAAGGAATTCAAGGGCGGTTAACAGGAAGGTACGAAGACGGGAAGATGAATAGGGTGCGTCTCCCAGAGCCCCTGATGCCCGGGCGCGCGGATGTGGCCAGCCGGTGCCCGGCGCCCCAACCAGAAATCCTTCCGACCTTCCCGTCTTCCTGTCCGCTTTTATGCCATTGACCTGACCCTTCTTCGTGCCTTCGTGTGCTTCGTGGTGAACAAAAAGCTCTTGGCAGTTAGTCGGGGGCGACGCGGCCGCGCAGGGCCTTCTTGCGGCCGCGGTGGGTCTTGCCCTCCAGGCGGCGCAGCTTGGAGGCGCGCGTGGGGCGCGTCGGCTTGCGCGCCTTGATCGGGCGACCCACCTCGCGCAGCAGCTCCGCCAGGCGCTCCAGCGCATCCTCGCGGTTGGCCTCCTGGGTGCGGTACTGCTGCGCCTTGAGCACGATCACGCCATCCTTGGTGATGCGCTGGTCCCGGCGGCGCAGCAGGCGTTCCTTGTAGACGTCGGGCAGGCTGGAGGCGCGGATATCGAAGCGCAGATGAATGGCCGAGGCCACCTTGTTCACGTTCTGCCCGCCGGCCCCCTGGGCACGGATCGCGGTCAGCTCGATCTCGTGCTCGGGGACGCTCACGCTGTTGGAAATGCGCAGCATCGGGGAATCAGCGGAAATCGCCGCCATGGATGCGGCCATCCGCGTCCAGTTCGGCGAAGAAGCGGCTGTTATCCGTGCGGTATTCCTGGGTCACGATGTCGCCGGGCAGCACCAGCATCACGTCGGGGTAGACGCGCTCGAACTCCCCGGGCGTCGGCCGACTCTCGAGGAAGTGCAGGAACGGGTTCATCTGCTCGACCGTACCCGGTCGCGGCTCGGGTCCATCGCCCCGGGTCTCGGTCTTGTGCACCGCACAGCCGCCAACCATCAGCGCCACGACCACGCCAATCACAGACAAGAATCGAAACGCCATATTCTCCTCCTGCACCACACAACTGCACCGTCATTGCGAGGCGTCGCAGACACCGTGGCAATCGCCTCAAGCTGGCATGAAGCCCGGGGCCGCTGATTTCGGATGGAGTTCGCCACGTCGCTTCGCTCCTCCCGATGGCGGTTCCAGTGCACCCCGGAGCGGCGATCTACTCCGTCGGCTGGCCGTGCTCGCGGGTCGCCTCGAAGCGGATCTCCGGCCATTTTTCCATCGCCATCTGCAGGTTCACCCGAGTCGGGGCGATATAGACCAGATCGCCACCGTGATCGATCGCCAGGTTCGCCGCGGCCTTCTCCCTGAACTCCTCGAGTTTCTTCGGGTCGTCGCATTCGACCCAGCGCGCGGTCTGGACGTTCACGTTCTCGAACTGCGCCTCGACCTTGTACTCGGTACGCAGGCGCTCGGCGACCACGTCGAACTGCAGCACGCCGACCGCGCCCAGGATCAGGTCGTTGTTGGTCAGCGGGCGGTAGAGCTGGGTCGCACCCTCCTCGCACAACTCCTGCAGGCCCTTGGCGAGCTGCTTCATCTTCAGCGGGTCCTTCAGCTGCGCGCGCCGGAACAGCTCCGGGGCGAAGTTGGGCACGCCGGTGAAGGTCAGGTCCTCGCCCTGGGTGAAGGTATCCCCGATGCGGATGGTGCCGTGGTTGTGAATGCCGATGATGTCGCCCGGATACGCGGTCTCGACATGTTCGCGGTCGGAGGCCAGGAAGGTCAGCGCATCCGGGATCTTCACGTCGCGCCCGATCCGCACGTGACGCAGCTTCGCGCCCTTGTCGAAGGTGCCGGAACAGATGCGCATGAAGGCGATGCGGTCACGGTGATTCGGATCCATGTTCGCCTGGATCTTGAACACGAAGCCGGTGAACTTCTCCTCGGTCGGCTCGACCTTGCGCGAGTGCGTCGGGCGCGGCAGCGGGCCCGGGGCGTACTCGACGAAATCGTCCAGCAACTCCTCGATGCCGAAGTTGTTGATCGCGGAGCCGAAGAACACCGGGGTCTGCTCGCCGCGCAGGTAGGCGTCCGCGTCGAACGCGTGCGAGGCGCCCTGCACCAGCTCGAGCTCCTCGCGCAGCTCCTGCGCCTGATCGCCCAGCACCTCGTCCAGGCGCGGATTGTCCAGGCCCTCGATGATCTCGCCGGTGGACTTCTTCCCGCCCTGCTCGGGATCGTACAGGTGCACCGCATCGCGACGGATATGGTAGACGCCACGGAAGCGCTTGCCGGAGCCGATCGGCCAGGTGACCGGGGCGCACTCGATCTTCAGTACCTCCTCGACCTCGTCGAGCAGCTCGATCGGGTCGCGGCCCTCGCGGTCCATCTTGTTGACGAAGGTCATGATCGGCGTGTCGCGCAGCCGGCAGACCTCCATCAGCTTGATGGTGCGTTCTTCCACGCCCTTGGCCGCGTCGATCACCATCAACGCGGAGTCCACCGCGGTCAGCGTGCGGTAGGTGTCCTCGGAGAAGTCCGCGTGCCCGGGGGTGTCCAGCAGGTTCACCATGCGCCCCTTGTACGGGTACTGCATCACGGACGAGGTGACCGAGATCCCGCGCGACTTCTCCATCTCCATCCAGTCGGAGGTGGCATGGCGCGACGACTTGCGCCCCTTGACCGTACCGGCGAGCTGGATCGCACCGCCGTACAGCAGGAGCTTTTCGGTCATGGTGGTCTTGCCGGCGTCCGGGTGCGAGATGATCGCGAAGGTCCGGCGTCGGCGGGTTTCCTCGATAAAGGACATGCATTCGGGCCGCTGGGAACAGCCCGCAAGTTTAACGCGAAATCGGGGCTCCGGTTCAGCCGGATGCCCCCGAAACGCAAACGGCCCCGGAAGCCGGGGCCGTTGTGCAACACCAGACTGGCGACTTCAGGCTCAGCGTGCGGCGGCCGCCTGGATCGCCGCGTTCTGCTCCTCCAGACGCCCGCGCGCGGTCACCAGGTCGCGGTTGTTCATGCGGGCCTCGAGCGTAGCAATGCGCTCTTCGTCCTGGGCCAGGCTGTACCAGACATGCGCCTGCACCAGGTCACGCTCGACCCCGCGGCCGTTCTGGTGCAGCCGGCCCAGCCCGATCTGGGCATGCCGGTAGCCCTGTTCCGCCGCGGCGGTGTACCAGCGGGCGGCGGCGGCCGCATCGCGCGTGGTGCCCTGGCCGTTCTCGTGCAGCAACCCGACGTAGTACTGGGCGGCGGGCAGCCCCTGATCCGCGGCCCGGGTCAGCCATTCGAGACCGGCGGCCGGGTCCTGTTCGCCATTGGCCAGGTGGCTCCCTAGCCAGTACTGGGCATCGGCATGTCCCAGTTCGGCGGCGCGGGTGTAGTGCTCGCGGCTGCGCTCGGGGTCCGCCGGGGCGCCCTTGCCGGCCGCCAGGAGATAGCCCAGGTAGTAGTGGGCCCCGGCGTGGTCGGCATCCGCTGCGCGGGCGAACCAGCGCACGGCCTGGTCGTGGTCCACTGGCGTACCCCGCCCGGAGTAGTTGGCCATACCCACGTCGAACATCGCCGCGGTATTGCCCTTCTGCGCGTTGCTTTCGCGGATCTCGTACCAGACCTCCAGCAGTTCCTGCTGGCGCTCGGCCTCGTCATAACCAAAGGACTGCTGGGCCTGAACGGCCCCGGCGGACAGCGCCAGTGGCAGGGCCAGAGGGAGCGAAACGAACAGTGCGCGCAGGGATCGGGACATGGGTTACCTCATCCGGTGTCGGGGCGAATACCGGTTTTGATCATAGTCCGGGGGGCGGGCCGTCACAACGCGGGGGTGGCAGGACGAGAACCGATGACGGCAAAACGGGCGCACATCACGCAAAGGTCACCCGGGACTGTGACCGGTTTCACGCCGCCAGCGGAACCCGTCAGGCCCCGGCCGGGGCGTTGCAGCGACGTGTCAGAACCCAGGCATCCTCACGGCCGCTGGGTAGCGGGTAGTAGCGCGGGCGGGTGCCGACATGCTCGAAGCCCTCCGAACGGTAGAGCTGGACCGCGGCCACGTTCGACGGACGGACCTCCAGAAAGAGCGCCTCGGCCTCCTGCTCACAGGCATAGTCGAACAAGCGCCGCACCATGAACCGGCCCAGCCCGTTGCCCTGCCAGCGCGGGTCCACCGTCAGGTTCAGCAGGTGGGCCTCGCCCGCGGCCACGCTCAGCACGGTGTGGCCCACCTGGCGGCCATCCACCTCGAGCACCCAGCAGTCATAGCCCACACGGATGCAGTCCTCGAAGATGCGGGCGGTCCACGGGTAGTCATAGGCCTCGCGTTCCACGCGCATCACCCCCTCCACATCCGCCGTCTGCATACGGCGCAACTCGGGCTGGACGCGGGGTTCGGCACTCATGTCGCAGCTTCCTCCTGAACGGGGTGAACGAAGGGGATACGGGGCGCTTCCGGGAGTTCCGAGCCCGGGAATGCTGCCCGGGTTCCCATCTCCACAACGGGAATCGGGTTACTCCAGGAAGGCCCGGGCGCGCTGCAGGTCCTGCCAGGCCTTGCCCTTGTCTCCCGGCTTTCGCAGCAGGTAGGCCGGGTGATAGGTCACCACCAGCGGCACGCCCTGATAGCGGTGCTGCGCCCCGCGCAGGCGTCCCAGGGGCTCCTCCGATGCCAGCAGGCTCTGGGCCGCGATCCGTCCCAGGGCGACAATGACCTGGGGCTGGATCAGGGCGATCTGGCGATCGAGGTAGGCGCGGCAGGCCGCCGATTCCTCCGGTTTCGGGTCGCGGTTTCCGGGGGGCCGGCACTTCAGCACGTTGGCAATGAAGACATCGTGGCCCCGCTCCAGCCCCAGCGCCCGCAGCATGTTGTCCAGCAGCTGTCCGGCACGGCCGACGAAGGGTTCCCCCCGCCGGTCCTCCTCCGCGCCGGGGGCCTCGCCAATGAACAGCCAGCGGGCGCGCGGATCGCCCACCCCGAACACGGTCTGCGTACGTTCGCGCGCCAGCTCGGCACAGGCCTGGCAGTCACGCACGCGTGTCTGGAGGGCCTCCCAGTCCAGGGTCGCGACGGCGGCGTCCTGCCCCCCGCCACCCGCATCCGCCGCCCCGGACGGCACCTCGGCGGCCGGGGCCAGCGGTTCGCCCGGCGGCGCTTCGATCGCCGGGGCGGCCGCGACCCGCGACCGCCACACCGGGATACCCATATCCGCGAGGATGCGGCGCTGGCGCACCGACAGCGACACGCGACTACTCCCCCGAGGGCGCCCGGCGACGATGCCGGCGCCAGCGCTCCAGGGTCAGCAGCGGACCGGACAGGGCATAGATCACGAAGCCCGCGAGGAGGACCTTGGGCGGATCCAGGGCCAGCAGCATCAGCGCGACCACCACGCCGACGATCGCCAGGAAGGGCACCCGGTGCTTGAAGTCCATGTCCTTGAAGCTGAAGTAGGTCAGGTTACTGACCATTGCCGCCCCGGACAGCACGGTAACCACCAGGATGCCGACCACGTACGGATCGGCCAGCTCGGCGGGGATGCCCCAATCCTCCAGCACCCAGACCATACCGACCAGGATCGCGGCACTGGCGGGGCTTGGCAGGCCCTGGAAGAAGCGCTTGTCGCTGACCGCGAGGCGGCTGTTGAAGCGCGCCAGGCGCAGCGCGGCGGCGGTGGTAAAGAAGAACGCCGCCACCCAGCCGAAGTTGCCCAGGTCATGCAGTTGCCACAGGTAGACGATCAGCGCCGGCGCAACACCGAACGAGACGAGATCCGACAGCGAATCGTACTGCGCGCCGAACTCGCTCTGGGTGTCGGTCATGCGCGCGACGCGCCCGTCCAGGGTGTCCAGCACCATGGCCACGAAGACCGCGATGGCAGCGGTGATGTATTCGCCGTTGATCGCCGAGACGATGGCGAAGAAGCCGGAGAAGAGCACCCCCGTGGTGAACAGGTTGGGCAGCAGGAACACGCCGCGCCGGCGCCGACGATGCGGGGGCTGGTCGTCGGCGATGGTGTCCTCGCCCTCGATGTAGTCGGGTTCCGCGCGCCGGTCGCCTTCGTCGCCTGTACTCATTGCAGCATCTCCACGGCCCCCTCGGCGTCCCCGGTCGATTCGGACTCCGGCAGCCCGCCCAGCAGGGCGGAACCAGCCAGCACCCGCTGCCCCGGCTCGACCATCACCTGCGACCCGGCCGGCAGCCACACCTCGAAGGTACCACCAAAGCCGGCGAACCCCATGCGCTTGCCGCGCCCCAGACGATTGCCCGGAACGTTGTTCTGCATGCGGATCATCCGCGGCCAGTGATCGACACTGAGGGCCAGGGTCAGCCGCGTGCCCTCGTCGGTCTCCAGCGCGTAGGCCAGGCGGCCCTCCAGTTGCGCATCCGGGGCTTCGTCGGTCTCCTTGCCCGGCCAGACCCGTTCGCGGATCTCGGCCTCCTGCGGGGCATGCACGTTGTACTCGCCCAGCCGCCGCTGGCGCAGGCGGATACAGACCGCCGGCTTGTTCGTGAACGGGTCGCGGGCCTCGGCGACCGATTCGATGGTGCCATCGGCCGGGGCGATCACGCCCAGGGCCGGCGCCGGGGCCTTGCGCCGCAGGTCACGGAACACCGCCATCAGGAACACGGTGAGGATCACCATGAACAGGCCCAGCTCCGCCTCCCCGACCAGCAACGTGATAACCGCCATCCACGCGGCGATGATCACGAACAGGCGGCCTTCAGGGGCTAGCGGAAACAGCATCGGGCGCTCGGCAGGAAAGAAGGACCGCGGCGGGCCGGAATGCCCGCCGCGGGGAGCCGCATCAGTTGCGGGACTTGTCGACCAGCTGGTTGGCCTTGATCCACGGCATCATCGCACGCAGGCGTTCGCCCACCTGCTCGATCTCGTGGGCGGCGTTCAGGCGGCGGTTGGCGGTCATCGACGGGTAGTTCATCGCGCCTTCCAGGATGAACTGCTTGGCGTACTCGCCGTTCTGGATGTTCTTCAGCGCCTCGCGCATGGCCCAGCGCGACTCCTCGTTGATCACCTGCGGGCCGGTCACGTACTCGCCGTACTCGGCATTGTTGGAGATCGAGTAGTTCATGTTGGCGATGCCGCCTTCGTACATCAGGTCGACGATCAGCTTCAGCTCGTGCAGGCACTCGAAGTAGGCCATCTCCGGGGCGTAACCCGCCTCGGTCAGGGTCTCGAAGCCGGCCTTGACCAGCTCCACCGCACCGCCGCACAGCACGGCCTGTTCGCCGAACAGGTCGGTCTCGGTCTCGTCCTTGAAGGTGGTCTCGATGATGCCGGTGCGACCGCCGCCGATCGCGGAGGCATAGGACATCGCGATGTCACGGGCCTTGCCGGAGGCGTCCTGCTGGATGGCGATCAGGTCGGGGATACCGCCGCCACGCACGAACTCGGAGCGCACGGTGTGACCCGGGGCCTTGGGCGCGATCATGATCACGTCCAGGTCCTTGCGCGGCTCGATCTGGTTGTAGTGGATCGCGAAGCCGTGGGCGAAGGCCAGGGTCGCGCCCTGCTTCAGGTTCGGTTCCAGCACGTCGCGATACAGCGCGGCCTGGTACTCGTCCGGGGCCAGCACCATGATCAGGTCGGCGCCGGCGGTCGCGGCGTCGACGTCGGCGACCTTCAGGCCGGCCTCTTCGGCCTTGGCGCGGGAACCGGAGCCCTCGCGCAGGCCCACGGTCACGTCCACGCCGGAGTCCTTCAGGTTGTTCGCATGGGCGTGGCCCTGCGAACCGTAGCCGATGATGGCCACCTTCATGCCCTGGATGATGGAGAGATCGGCGTCTTTGTCGTAGTAGAGATTCATCACAATTTCCTTGATATCAACCCCGTACGGGGCCCATGGCAAACAAACGGGTCCGGCACCGCAAGCAGCGCCGGACCCGGGGATTCAGATCTGCAGGCTGACGTCGCCGCGGGCGATACCCATGACGCCGGAGCGCACGACCTCCAGCACCGGGAACGGCTGGAGCGCCTCGAGGAAAGCATCCAGCTTGGAGCCCTCGCCGGTGATCTCGACGACATAGGTGTCGTGGGTCACGTCGATGATGCGGCCGCGGAAGATATCCGCCAGGCGCTTTGCCTCCTCGCGGTCGGCGGCCTCCGGCACGCGGACCTTGACCAGCGCCATCTCGCGCTCGATGTGCGGATAGGCGGTCATGTCCAGCAGCTTGATCACGTCGATCAGCTTGTTCAGCTGCTTGGTGATCTGCTCGACGATCTCGTCGGAACCACTGGTGACGATGGTCATGCGCGACAGCGACGGGTCGTCGGTCGGCGCGACGGTCAGCGACTCGATGTTGTAGCCACGCGCGGAGAACAGCCCGGCCACCCGCGAGAGGGCACCGGCTTCGTTTTCCAGCAGGACACTGATGATATGACGCATACGGCTCTTCCCTGTACCCGGCTCAGACCAGGATCATCTCGTTCTGGCCGGCACCGGCCGGGATCATTGGATACACGTTCTCGGACTGGTCGGTGATGAAGTCCAGGAACACCAGGCGCTCCTTCTGCGCCAGGGCCTCCTTGATCGCACCCTCGACGTCCCCGGGCTGGGTGACCTGGATGCCGACATGGCCATAGGCCTCGGCCAGCTTCACGAAGTCCGGCAGGGCATCCATGTAGGACATCGCGTAGCGGCCCTGGTAGAAGAACTCCTGCCACTGCCGGACCATGCCCAGGTAGCGGTTGTTCAGGTTCAGGATCTTCAGCGGCAGCTGGTACTGGAAGCAGGTGGACAGCTCCTGGATGCACATCTGGATGCTGGCCTCGCCGGTGATGCAGCCCACCGTCGCGTCCGGGTGCGCGAACTGCACGCCCATCGCGAACGGCAGGCCCACGCCCATCGTGCCCAGGCCGCCGGAGTTGATCCAGCGGTTCGGCTTGTCGAAGCGGTAGAACTGCGCGGCCCACATCTGGTGCTGGCCGACATCCGAGGTCACGAAGGCTTCGCCCTGGGTGAGCTCCCAGAACTTCTGCACCACGTACTGCGGCTTGATCAGCTCGGAATTCTGGTCGTACTTCAGGCAGTCCTGCGCCTGCCATTCCTCGATCTGCTTCCACCAGGTGGCCAGAGCCTCGGCATCCGGCTTGCCACCGTTCTCGTCCAGGCCCTTGATCAGCTCGCGCAGCACCGGCTCCACCTCGCCCACGATCGGCACGTCCACCTTCACGTTCTTGGAGATGGAGGACGGGTCGACATCGACGTGCACGATCTTCGCATGCGGGCAGAACTTCTCGATGTTGCCGGTCACACGGTCGTCGAAGCGCGCACCGATCGCGATCAGCACGTCCGCGTGATGCATGGCCATGTTGGCCTCGTAGGTCCCGTGCATGCCGAGCATGCCGAGGTACTGCTTGTCCGACGCCGGGTAGCCGCCCAGCCCCATCAGGGTGTTGGTGATCGGATAGCCCAGCTTGCGGGTGAACTCCGTCAGCGCCTCGGAACCCTTGCCCAGGATCACGCCACCGCCGGTGTAGATCATCGGCTGTTTCGCCGACAGAATCAGTTCGACCGCCTTGCGGATCTGCCCGGTGTGCCCCTTCGAGACCGGGTTGTAGGAGCGCATGTGGATGCTCTCCGGATACTCGAACTCGCAGCTGTCGGCGGTTACGTCCTTCGGGATATCCACCACCACCGGGCCCGGACGACCGGTGGTCGCCACGTAAAAGGCCTTCTTGATGGTGGTGGCCAGGTCCTTCACGTCCTTGACCAGGAAGTTGTGCTTCACGCAGGGACGCGTGATCCCCACGGTGTCGACCTCCTGAAAGGCATCATTGCCGATCAGGCTGGTCGGCACCTGGCCGGTGAACACCACCAGCGGCACAGAATCCATGTACGCATCGGCGATCCCGGTGATCGCGTTGGTCGCGCCGGGGCCGGAGGTGACCAGCGCCACGCCGGGCTTGTCGGAGGACTTGGCATAGCCCTCGGCCGCATGTACCGCGCCCTGCTCGTGGCGCACCAGTACGTGGGAGACCTTGTCCTGCCGGTACAGCGCATCGTAGATGTGCAGTACCGCGCCACCGGGATAGCCGAATACGACCTCGACGCCCTCGGCCTGCAGGCTGCGGCAGAAGATTTCGGCGCCGGTGATGGCGGTGGAGGAACTTGCGGTCTCGGACATGATGGTCGACTTCCTTACCGGGGGCTTGTGCACGATCGTCGAGCGATCATGCACCACAAATCAAAATAGCCCACCATCCTAATATGAAATCGCCCCCATTTCACGCCATGACGCGCGGAATCGGTGCAATTCATGCAACGCCGAGGAGCCTGCCGCAACCCGCGTTGGGGTTGTGCCCAGAGATGGCCACGGCCCCGGCGGGGCCTCGCCATGACCGGCACAAAAAATAATCGTCATCGCGACGCGCGCAGCGCCGCGGCGATCTCCAGGGAGCACCTCGGATCAAGGCTCAGCTGTGCTCGGCCCCAGCCTGCGCGGTGGGCAGCTCGGCGAAGTGCTCGCGGGCGCGGGCCACCAGCTGCGGCGGCAGGCCGTTCTTCTCCGCGATGGTCAGACCGAAGGAGACGCCGGGCTCGCCAATCAGCAACCGGTAGGTGGGCGACAGGGTCTCCGCGTCGAACTGCATCGAGGCGTTGACGATGCCCGCATGCTGTGCGGCGTAGTCCTTCAGCGGCGCCAGGTGGGTGTTCACGATCCCGCGCGTGCCCCGCGCGCGCAGTTCGTCCAGCATCGCCATCGCCAGGGCCGCGCCCTCGTCCGGGTCGGTGCCCGTGCCCAGCTCGTCCAGCAGGATCAGGCTCTCGGGGCCGGCGTTTTCGAGGATGCGTTTCAGGACCTCCACGTGCCCGGCGAAGGTCGACAGGTGGTGGAACAGGCTCTGGTTGTCACCAACATCCACCATCACCTGATCGAAACGCCCGATGCGGCAGTCCTGTTCGGCCGGGATATGCAGCCCGCACCACGCCATGGTGACCAGCAGGCCCAAGGTCTTCAGCGCGACCGTCTTGCCACCGGTGTTCGGCCCGGTGATCAGCAACAGCGGCTGCTCGCCATCCAGCCGGATCGACAGCGGCACCGGCTGCGGGCCGTTGCCCTCGGCAAACTGCAACAGCAGCAGCGGATGGTAGGCCTCGACCAGCTCCACGCCCGCCTCGGCCTCCAGCCGCGGGGCGTGGGCATTCATCTGGGCCGAGAGCTGCGCCGCGGCCGAGGCGAGATCGATCCAGGTCAGCGCGGTCAGCATCAGCTCCAGCGGCTCGCCGTACTGGCGCACCACATCGGTCAGCTCGCGTAGCAGGCGCTGCTGCTCGGTGTTGATCTGACCGTTGACCGTATCCAGCTGGTTGTTCAGCGGCACCGCCTCGATCGGCTCCACGATCTGGTCGCGCCCGCCCATGGCCGTGCCTCGGCGCACGCCCTTTACCGCGCTGGCGGCATCCCCGCGCAGCACCATCACGGCGCGCTCCTGGTGCCACTGAACCTTCAGCGCGTCCTCGCCCTTCTGCGCGACATCGGAGGCTGCCAGACGCTTCTTTACCACCGCCTCGACCTCGCCGCGCAGGCGGTTGCGCTCGCCAAAGGCCTCGACCAGTGATGCACTGGCGTCCTCGCGCAGCGAACCCCCAGGATTCAGGCACGCGGACAGACGCTCTTCCAGTGCCTCGGGCGGATACAGTTTGTTCAGGTCGGCCGGGTAGATCTCCGGCGTATCGGCGAGCTGGTCCGCCAGCTCGCGGGCATGACGCATGATGGTCTGCAGGTTGTGCAGCGCCTGCACCGGGAGGGCCGCGCCGGGATTGGCCGCCTGGCGCAGCGCCGCGCGCACGTCGGGAAGCTGGCCCAGCCGCGGCAGGGTGCCGGCGTCCAGGCGCTGGCGCGCGACGGTTACCGCCTTTTGCAGGGCCCGGGCGGCATCCAGGTTCGGCGCCGGCTCCAGGCCGCGCGCGGCATCGGCACCGTAGGGGGTGGCAGTCAGGCGCTCCAGCAGGCGCTGGATCGCGGGAAATTCGAGGGCCTTCAGATCAACCTGCATGGCATACCCTTGTGCATGAATTCGCGATTGCAGCCGGGGCCCGGGACCCTGTGGGAGCGTGCTTGCACGCGAAGCCCCTGCCAAAGCCGGATGCAGGCAGGGGCTTCGCCGGCAAGCCGGCTCCCACCAGGGAAAGACCCGGCTCCGGCTTACTCCTCGGCCTTCTTGAACATGCCAAGGTAGGCCTTCTTGTCCATCATCGGCTCGCGCATCACCGCCAGCATGTCGTCCAGGTGCGCCGGCGTACTCATGCCGACCAGCGAGGTGCCCAGCCCCGGCGTGGAACGGTTGAACTGCATCGCGCGCTGGGCCGGATTAGGCAGGCTGGCCAGCTGCTGCTCGACCACCTCCACCGACTGCTGCGCCAGATGGCCCTTGAGCATGGAGTGCGAGGCAATCATGTACACCTCGAGCTGGTGGGCGGCCTGCAGCGGGCTCGCCACGTTGCCCTGCCCGGTGGCGGTGTTGAAGCGGGTGAACCCCTCCAGCATCACCTGGTTGAAGGGGAGCATCGCGATCTTGAAGTGATGCCGGGCATGGTCGTCGCCGGTGACGGTCTGCGCGGCGCGCTCGGCCAGCCCCTGCATCGAGGTCAGCGACTGGAACACCGCGGCATCGGTCTCCTCGCGGAAGCCCTCGAAGGTGGAGATGCCGTAGGCGCGGATCTTCTTCTCGCGCGCGGCCCGCTCCAGCACCTCGAACACCGGCTCCAGCTTGCGGTTGGTCGCTTCCTTGCCGATCTCGTGGATGTGCACCTCGGGCTGGTCGATGATGAAGGCATCCAGCGTCTCCACCCCCATCAGCGAGCGCGACAGCTCCATCTGGTAGTGGATGTATTCCGGCGTCAGCAGGTGCGCGCCCTTGGCCAGGTCGTCCTTCGTCCCCATGCCCTGGGACTCGATCTCGCGCTGGAACCAGGCCTCCATGTCCTCCGGCGGCCCGCCGCGCAGCGTCAGGAAGCCGCCCTTGGAGATCAGGAACATCGCCTCGCGCGGGACGCCCGCCTCCAGCGCGGTGCGCACACCCGCCCCGACGGCCGCCAGCGAACGCCCGTACCGGTAGTGCGCGCCGGTATCCACCACGTTGACGCCCTCGGTCAGCCCGCGCGCGACGATCGCGGAGATCTGCGCGTCCACCTCGGCGGTGGCCGCGCCGCCGAAGGTGCCGATGCCGAGGCTCGACAGGCGCATCTTCGCGCGCGAGAACTCGCTGTAATGCCCCTCGGCGGCCTTGCCCTCGGCCACGAACTGCTCCGCGTAGCGGCGCGTTGCCTTGGCGTTGGCGTATCCGGGTATCAGTTTCTGCTCGGACTCCATGCGTCTCCTCGCTCGATCAGACGTCGTACCGACCGGGTGCCCCCAGCCTGCAAGCTGTGGAATCCTACGTCAGCCGACGGGATTTGCGAAAACCCGCAGGTGGGCCGGGCTACTCCCACCCCGCCTCACTCCGCCGCAGTCAGCCTTGCGCGAACAAAGGATGCGTGGCTAAAAGGTGCTCCAGGCGGGCGTTGAGTTCAGGACGGACCGGGCCCGAGCGGTCGGCGTCGAGGCGGGAGACGAACAGGTTCTCGTACCAGTCCTCCTCCTCGTCCATGTCCCAGTCGACCTCGCGCAGCAGGTTCTGGCCGGCCTCCGGGATCGCGGCGGGGAGCTCGCGGCCAGTCAGCAGGGCCCAGACCCCGGTCCAGCAGCGCGCCAGCGCCAGCGGGTGATAACCGCCGCCTCCGAGCACCAGGAGCCTCGGCGTGCCGTCGGCGTGGCGCGGGCTGGTCTCGATTACGTCGTCGATGCACTGGAGAAAGCACTGGGTGGAGATGCCGAACTTGCCGAGCGGGTCCGGCAGCAGCGCATCGGTCCCGGCCTGGACCACGACCGCATCCGGCTGCCAGCGGGTGCGCACGGCCTCCCAGACGGCCGTGAAGGCGGCGCGGAACTCCGTGTCGTTGGTCTCCTTGGGCAGCGGCAGGTTCACGGCGTTGCCCAGCGGTCCGGTGTCCTCGATGCGCCCGCCCTCGAAGGGGTAGCCGTATTCGGTGTCCATGTGCAGGGAGACGGTGAGCACGTCCGGGTCGTCGGTGAACGCGGCCTCGACCCCGTCGCCGTGGTGGGCGTCGATATCCAGATACAGCACGCGCTGCCCGGCCTGGCGCAGGCGCAGGATGGCCAGCGCCGGGTCGTTGAAGTAGCAAAAGCCGCGCGCCTGGTCGGGGGCGGCGTGATGCATGCCACCGGCCGGGTTGAAGGCCATGCGCCCGCCCAGCACCACCTCGGCCCCCTGGATGGAGCCCCAGGTGGCAGTCGCCGGAGTAGCGAAGAAACCGGCGAAGAACGGGTTCTCGAAGTTGCCGATGTTGTGGCGGTCGCGGTAGCGCTGGAAGACCTTGCCCAGCGCCTCGGCGCGCTGCATCGCGGCGACGTACTCGCGGGTGTGAAACCATTCGAGCTCGGCCGGCTGTGCCTTGCGCGATACGGCCATCTCCTGCGGCGTGATCGCGTCATAGGCCTCGATCAGGTCGATGGTCAGCGAGACGCGCGGGATCCCGAGCGGGTGGTTGTCGCCGTAGCTGTGCCCGCGATAGCGCGGGGCATGCAGCAACGTGGCATGACGACGGGCCGGCTCCGAGTGCCGGGCCGCGGCCCCGGTGGATGCATCGATGGATTCGGGGGTGGCACTCACTGGCGCAGCCTCAGGTAGATCTCGGGCAGACGGCGCGGCAGCTCGTCCACGTGGTCGATGATGGTGTAGTGGCCGGGACCGAAGATCGCCGGCAGGTATTCCGAACCGGACGGGTCCAGGGTGATGCAGAAGGGGTGGACGCCGGCGTCCACCGCCTCCTTCATCGCCATGCGCGTGTCCTCGTGCAGGTAGCGCTGATCGCCGCCGTCGTCGTAGTCGGCCGGGCGGCCGTCGGACAGGATCAGCAGCAGTCGGCGCTGGGCCGAGCTGCGCCGGAATGCCTCCAGCGAGTGCCGAATGCCCGCGCCCATACGCGAGGCCAGACGCCCGGAAACCCCGGCGATGCGGGCGCGGACGGTGTCGTTCAGGTCCTCGTTGAAGTCCTTCAGCCAGTAGTAGTTGACCTGGTCGCGCTGCTTGGAGGCGAAGCCGGAAATCGCGTAGGGGTCGCCGACCTTCTCGATCGCCTCGGCGAACAGCATCATCCCCTCGCGCACGCGGTCGACGATCTTGCCCTGCCCGCCCGGGTGGCGCGCCATGATCGAGGTGGACATGTCCGCCAGCATCAGCACGGCGGTATCGCGGTGCTGCACCGCACGGCGGCGGTAGATGAAGGCCTTGGGCGACAGCCCCGCCTTCTTGTCGGCGATGTAGTCGATCACCGCCTCGGTATCCAGTTCGTCACCGTCGAGCTGTTTCCTCAGCGGCGCCAGGCGCATCGGGCGCTGCATCTCCAGGCCGCGGGTCAGGCGCTTCAGGGTATCGGCGTTCTCCGACAGGATCGTGGCCGCCCGCTCCGGGTCCTCGTCGTCCAGAACCCGCTCGTAGAGGTTCACCCAGTCGGAGATGTAGCGCTGCTCGCGGTAGTCCCACTCCGGATACGGGATGCCGTCCTTCTTCGGGGTGTAGGGCGCGGCGCGCTTGGCCACCTGCGCCGGCTGCGGGATGCCCGTGCCGATGCGCCCGCCGGTGCCGGAAGTCTCCTGCTGCGGGGTCTGGATGTCGGCGTCCGGGTCCTTCTGCGCCTGCTCCGGGGCCTGCTGCGGCTGCTCTTCCTGTTTCTGGTGCTCGAACTTGTGCTCGTCGTGCGCCTCGTGGTCGCGGAAGTCGGCCAGGCTGCCGTCGCGTTTGCGCTGCGGATACACCGGCAGCGACTGGTTCAGCGACAGCCCGGGCAGATAGGCCTCGGCGCGATCCTCGATGGTGATCTCGGGGAAGGCCTCGTCGGCGAACAGCTCCTCGCCGACCGCCCAGGCGGTTACGACGTCCGCGTCCGGCTCCAGCACACGCGCCAGACGCGGGTCCTGCGGCTCGTCGCGCAGCAGGGCCTGGTGGGCCTTCAGTGCGAAGTCGAAATAGACGCCGGCCACGCCCTCCGGGCGACCGTGGACCTCGGCCAGCGCCACCAGGCGTGGCAGGAAGTTCGGTATGCGCGGGGCCAGGCGCGCGTTTACGCGCAGGTCTTCGGCCAGGTCGAACAGCACCTGGAAGCGGAACATGCGCGCCTCGAAGGGCGCGAACAGCGGGCGCCAGGTGATGCGCGACTTGTCGTCCAGCGGTGGATGCTCGGCACCCGCGCGTGCGAACAGCCGCTCCACCTCGCTGTGCGCATAGGTATCGAAGGCGAGATGCGCGGCCGCATGCTGGGTGGCGACGATCGCCTCCTCGCGCGAGTCCATTACCGCCGGCATGAACAGGCGCCGGCCATCGGTCTCGAGCATCGGACGGCCCTCGCCCGGCTTCCAGCTGGAATCGGCCAGCGGGATGTCGGCGTCCAGCCAGGCCATCAGCACCAGGCGCAGGAAGCGCCCGTGCATGCGCGGGCGAAAGCCCGGCAACGCCTCCAGCAGCAGCTTCAGGCTCTCGTCGCTCTCCAGGCGAAAGTACGCCTCGCCGCGCGAGCGCCCGGCCTTCAGCAGGTCCGCGCCGCGTCGCGCCCAGGACAGCAGGCCCTGGTCGCCGACCAGGTTGCGGGCGATCGGCGCACCCTCGAGGTAGGCATCCAGGGTCAGGCCGCGCTCGTCGAACAGGGTCTCGGCCGGCTCGATCAGGGCGCGCAGGCCGTCGATGCCACGCCCGCCGGCGAGCTTCTCGAAGTCGGTCTCGAAATAGGCCCGGGCATCCGGGAGACTGCGCGCGCACCAGCGCAGGCCGATCTCGGCCCACTCGCGCTCGCCGGCCTCGCCCCAGGCGTCATACACGCGATCGGCCTGGGTCATGAAGCCTTCCAGGGCATAGTTCGAGTTGACCCACTCCTTGAAGCGGGCCGCCTGCTCCAGCCACAGCTCCACCGTCTGCATGTGCTCGGCGAGTCGCGCCGAGTGGCGCATGAAGCTCTTGCCCGACTCCCGGTCATGGAAGAACAGGTCGCGGGCCGTCTCGATCCAGCGCCGCGCAATGGTGGCGCCGAACGGGCGGATAGCCGGCAGGGCTTCCTTCGTGTCGCGGTGGGCGACGAAGCTGATGTCCTCCAGGTGTTGGAGGATTTCCTCGATCTCGACGAGTTCTTCCGCCTCCGGTTTCGCGCCGCCGTTGGTCGCGGTATCGCTCACGCGGCTTCGGACTCGGGGAAGTGGGCGTCGAAGATCTCTTCCAGCGCCTGGATCAGCTCGGGGTCGTCGGTGATCGGGGCGATCATCGCGGCACGGCAGGCCACACGCGGGCTCAGACCGGCCTGCATCAGTTCGCCGGCATAGGCGAGTGCTCGGGTGGAGGTCGCCTCTTCCAGCCCATGGTCCTTCAGGGCCCGGGCCTTGCGCCCGGCCGCCACGAGTTTTTCCACGCGGTCGGCATCCAGGCCGCCGGATTCCTTGGCCACGATCTCGCGCTCGACATCCTCGGCCGGGTAGTCAAAGTGGATGCCGACAAAGCGCTGCTTGGTCGAGGGCTTCAGATCCTTCAGCACGGTCTGATATCCCGGGTTGTAGGAGATCACCAGCATGAAGTCCTCGTGCGCGTCGATGATCTGGGACTTCTTGTCCAGCGGGAGCTGGCGGCGGTGGTCGGTCAGCGGGTGAATGACCACGGTGGTGTCGGTACGTGCCTCGACGATCTCGTCGAGGTAGCAGATCGCGCCCTCCTTGACCGAACGGGTCAGCGGGCCGTCCTGCCAGACGGTCTCCTCGCCTTCCAGCAGGAAGCGGCCGACCAGATCGGAGCTGGTCAGGTCCTCGTGGCAGGAGACGGTCACCAGCGGCTGGCCGAGGGTGTGCGCGACATGTTCCAGGAAGCGGGTCTTGCCGCAGCCGGTCGGGCCCTTGAGCATCACCGGCAGGCGCTTCGAGTACGCCGCCTGAAAGATCTCGATCTCGTCACCCTGGGGCTTGTAGAAGGGGGCACCGCCCGCGTCCCCCGGCTTCTCGATGACATCGCGTTCCACACCGCGGATGCGGTTGATCAGGTTCTTCATGGGATCTCCGGCAGGGACTGGTGTATGCGCGTGCGCAGCGTTACCCTCCAGCGCGCTGGGCGGGCGGCCAATCGTGTTCGCGCAGGCTTTGTTGTATCATTTGCTGTTTATATTCTATCGAACCTGCGCACTTGCATGAACCAAACGCCCCACGGCTGCGGGGTTGGGCGTGCAAAGGCGCCCGTCACTCGGATTCAGCGCTTCAACAGAGGACCCGGTATGAAACTTGTCAAACTCGTCAAGCTGAACAACCTGCAGTACAACCCGAACCGCGACCCGAACGTGTACCGCCGTCCGATCAACGAGGAATTCCGGGTCCAGGCCATGCTGAACGGCTCCGGCAGCGCCAGCTGCAAGTTCTCGGTGGAAGGCGAAACCCTGTGCGAGGGCAGCGTGTCCCTGCCGGGTACCTTCGATTGCAAGTTCAGCTTTGATACCGCCGGCACCCGCATTGGCGACCTGGTGATCGAGGGCAATGGCGAGACCTTCCACGAGAAGATCCGCATCGACGTGCTGGAGCACGCCTGGATCGGCTGATCCCGGATCGCCCCACCCCGCGGCTCGTCCCGGGGCGCGTCACTCAAAGGCCCCGCGGCGACCCGCCCGGGGCCTTTCGCGTTTCTGGACCAGCCACAGTAGCGGCCCGCTCAAAGCACCCGCCCCCGCCATCCCGGACGCCCGCCAATCTTCATCGTGACCGGAGAATGCCGACAACGTGTTCCATTCGCCCCGTCGTCCGCCCCTGAACCGAACTTCTCCGTGCTGTTCGTGCCCTCCGCCCCCTCCGTGCTGCAATAGCCCTTGCCCTTCTTCGTGCCTTCGTGCGCTTCGTGGTGAAACAAAATGCAGTGGCCTGAACAAAGAAAGCCCCGCCGGGGCGGGGCTTTCGGGTGCTGCGGGTAGTCCGTGCTGATCAGTCGATCACGCCGGTCACCCAGTACTGCACGTACTCCGGGTGGTCCTCGATGAAGCGGTCCACGGCCTCAGCGTAGGAGTTCTCCTGGGCGTAGAACATCGCTTCTTCCAGCACGTCCAGGTTCAGGTGCATGCGCGAGATCATCATCGCGACATCGTGATACTCCTCGGCGAAGCCCTCGCGGGCCAGGGCATGGATACGCTCGAAGCCGCCCAGGGCCTCTTCCGGGTCTTCCAGGTAGCGCAGGTCGTAGGCGCCGAACTTCCAGTGCGGGCTCCAGCCGGTGACGACGATCCATTCATCACGACGGATCGCCCGGTCCAGCGCGGAGGTCATGCCCGCCCCGGAGGAGATCTGCAGGCTGTAGCCGTCCAGGCCGTAGGTCTCGAGGGCCTCTTCCGAGAGCCGGGTCAGGCCCGCACCGGGATCGATCCCGGTAATGCGGCCGTCCAGACGATCACGGACCGAGTCCTTCTTCAGGTCCTCGATGGAGCCGAGTTCATCCTCGGGCACGTAGTCCGGCACCACCCAGCCCAGGCGGGCATTGCCGTACAGCGGGCCGAGGTTCACCACGTCCTGCCCGACACGTTCCATATAGTCGGCATGGGTCCCCGGCAGCCAGGCCATCAGCATCATGTCGATATCGCCGGAGGCCAGGCCCTGATACTGCGGGGCGATGTCGGTCTGGATCAGTTCGACCGAATAACCCATCTCGTCCTCGATGACGCGTTCGGCCAGCTTGGTCACGAACTCGGCGTCGGACCATGCGGTCCAGCCGATCTGGATATCGTCGGCCTGCGCGGTGGACAGGCCCATGGAGGCGGCCAGCACGCCGCCCAGCAGGGTTGAAGTCAGTGTCTTGTTCATCTTGCTACTCCTTCCTTCGAGTGAAACGGATGGCGCCGCGCACGAGCCCGAATCAGCCGCTCGCCTTGCGCCGCAGCCCTACGCTCTGGGTGATCCGGTCGAGCAGGATGGCGAGGATCACGACGCCCAGGCCGCCCTCGAACCCCAGCCCGACATCGAGCCGCTGGATACCGGTCAGCACGGTATTGCCGAGCCCGCCGGCACCGATCATCGACGCGATCACCACCATGGAGAGTGCCAGCATGATGGTCTGGTTGATGCCGGCCATGATGGACGGCATCGCCAGAGGTAACTGAATCTTGGTCAGAAGCTGGCGCCGATTGCAACCAAACGCCAGCCCCGCCTCGATCTGCTCGCGGTTGACCTGGCGAATACCAAGGTTGGTCAGGCGCACCACCGGCGGCATGCAGAACACCACCGTGGCGATCGCACCCGGCACGGTGCCCAGGCCGAAGAAGATCGCCGCCGGGATCAGATAGACGAAGGGCGGCATGGTCTGCATCAGGTCCAGCACCGGACGGATCGACGCCTCGACCCAGTCGCTGCGCGCCATCGCCACACCCACCGGCATGCCGATCGCCAGCGCGACGGCGGTCGCCGCGAGCACCAGCGACAGCGTCTTGATCGTAGGCTCCCACAGGTCCATCCCCAGGATCAGCCCCAGCGCCACGATGGCGAAGATGCCGAAGCGCCAGCTAACCCGCCACCAGCTGAGCCCGACCAGGATCAGCACCAGCAGCCACGCCGGGATCGCCAGCAGCGCCCCCTCGAAGGAGTTGGTCAGCAGCCCCAGGAACCAGGCGATGCCGTCCAGCGCGGGCTCCAGGTTATCGAGGATCCAGTCGACCGCGGTCTCGATCCAGTCCCCCACGGGGATGTTGATGCGTCCTTCCATGTCAGTGATCTCCGTTCGCGGCGGCCGCGTTCCGGCTGCGATCCAGGGCCTCGACCAGGCGCTGCAGGGTCACCAGCCCCCGGAACTGTCCTTCCGCATCCACTACCGGGATGGACACCGACGCCTGCGCCGCCCGGCCCGGGAGATTCGCGAGAGGCGTGTCCTCGCCCACCGGCTCGACCTCCACGGCCACCTCGCTCGCGGGGCGGTCCACGGTCAGCTCGCCCAGGCGCTTGGCCTGAACCACGGACTGGAAACGCCCCGCGGCATCGACGATCACGGCCTCGTTGCCGGGCACGCGCGCAATGCGGCTACGGGCCTCGCCGGCCGTGGTATCCGCCGCGAGGACGGGGATGGTCTCGCTGTCCATGATGTCGCGCGCCTGGAACACCTGGGTGATGTCCACCCCGTGAAAGAACGAACGCACGTATTCGTTGGCTGGATCGAGGATGATCTCCTTGGGCGTGCCAACCTGCACCACCTCGCCGCCCTGCATGATGGCGATGCGATCGCCGATGCGGATGGCCTCGTCCAGGTCGTGGGAGATGAACACCACGGTACGCCGGTGCTCGCGCTGCAGATCCAGCAGCCGGTCCTGCATCTCGGTACGGATGAGGGGGTCCAGCGCGGAGAAGGCCTCGTCCATCAGCATGATGGAGGGGTCGGTCGCCAGCGCCCGCGCCAGTCCCACGCGCTGCTGCATGCCGCCGGAAAGCTCGTCGGGATAACTGCGGGCATGGGCCTTCAGACCGACCTGGTCGAGCGCCTCCAGCGCACGCTCGCGGCGCCGGGCGCGGCCCACGCCGGCGATCTCCAGCCCCAGCGCAGCGTTGTCGATCACGGTCTTGTGCGGCATCAGCGCGAAGGACTGGAACACCATCGCCAGATCCTCGCTGCGCAGCCGGATCAGCTCGCGCTGACTCATGCGCGTGACATCGCGCCCGCGGACCTCGACCGTTCCCGCGGTCGGCTCGATCAGGCGGTTCAGCAGCCGCACCAGGGTGGACTTGCCGGACCCGGACAGCCCCATCACCACGAAGATCTCGCCTTCGGCGATATCCAGGTTGCAGTCCTTCACGCCCACCGTGTTGCCGGTACGCTCAAAGATGGTGTCCTTGTCGAGCCCGTCCTCGATCAGCCGCAGACCCTCCTGCGGGTTCGGGCCAAAGACCTTGTACAACTCGCGCACCCGGATGATGGGGTCCATTCGACGATCTCCCTGCAACAAACCTCGCGGCGCCAGGCCCCGCGCGGGCCGATGGCTACCAGTCGTACTGGCGGACGAATTCGGGCAACTTGTCGATCATCTCATCGCGCCCGAAGAAGCGATCGGCGCGGGCCAGGCGCATTTCATCCTGGATGTCCTGATCGCCACCAAAGCAGAATACCGGAAGGTTGATCTGGTATTCCATGCGCAGCATCCGGATCACGTCGAGCGGATCAAAGGCCTCGATCTCGTCCAGGTCCAGCAACAGGAACCGGTACAGCAGGATCTCGTTCCACGGCCCGAGTTCATCCAGGTCGGTGACCTGGTGCAACTGCCACTCCGGCGGCAGCTGGGCCTGCAGGCGCTCGGCCATCGCGCCGTCCTGGGTCATCAGGATCAGGCGTTTCTCCAGGCGGCGTTCGATCGTCGGTTCGGACATGCGGCTTCTCCGGCGTTCGTGGGGAGGGGGCTCGGGACCGGGGCCTGTCAGGCCGCTGCGATTCCGCGATAAAGCCCGTCGATGCGGGCACTGATCTCATCCACCATGCGGGCATCGAGCTGGCCGTTCAGGCGCGAGCGCACGCGCAGGCGTTCCGGCGATTCACCGACCAGGCGCTCCTCCAGGATGGCGGTGGTGGCCGCATCCTCGCACCAGATCCGCGCGATATGCGATCCCTCCACGTGCAGGCGCAGGCGCCCGCAGGCCCCGCGGGTCTCGAACACGTGATTGTCGCGGTTCACGCGGATGCCATCGCGCACCGACGGCGATCCCTGCCCGTCGGCGAGGTCCGTCAGTTCCTCGCGTCCCAGCGCCAGCCACTGATCGAGGGTCGCCCGGTCCGGCTCGATCCGGCGTGCCGGAATGCCGAAACGGCGTTCCAGGACACCCTGGAGGGCCGCCTCGACCTGCGCGGGCGCGGGGACCTGCGGACACTGGCGGGCGCAGTCGGTCATGCCCGTCTCCAGCGCCGGGCGCAACCAGTCACGGTAGCCCTCGCTGGGGGCATACACGCAGGCGAGGAAGCGCTCGACCGGGAAATGTCGCAGGAAACTGGCGCCGAACACACAGCCCTCGTCGAGCGTTGCGGCCCCGGTCCCCATGATCTTGCGCCCCTGGACCCAGACATCCTGGCCCCGGGCCTCCACGCCCTCCAGACCGAGCGCGCGCAGCACATCCATGGCGATGCCCAGTCCCACGGCGAAGAGGTGGCGATGCCCACGGGCCAGCACCTGGCGCGGCTGGATCAGGAAGAAACAGGCCTGGTCGGCGTCCACCCAGACCGAGCCACCGCCCAGTGGACGCCGCACGACCGGCACACCCTGTTCGGCGCAGGCGGCCAGATCCAGGTCGGATTCCGCGTCCTGGCTGGCCCCGATCGAGATATGCGGCTCGTGCGCGTGCACCCACAGGATACGCGGGGGCGCATCCGGCGCGGTGGAGGCCGCAAGACCGGTATACAGCGCGTGGAGTTCTTCGGCGGATCGGGCCCCGGCGTCGATCCACTCCGGGGTTACCGTGGATGCGACCAAGTGTCAGCCCTCGGGCTTGTCCTGTCCGGCACTGGAGTCGTCTGCCTTGTCCTCCTGGCCGGGCTGGTAGAAATAGCGGAAATAGAAGTCACTGCGGGAGAGATCCTCGTACAGCTTGGCGCGCTCCTCGACCCCGCTGCGCATGATCTCGACCATGGCCATCGCCTGCTCGCCATCGATGATGTGGATGCCGCCGGTCAGTTCCTGGTCGGTATCGAGGAAATGCGCGGCCAGCTCTTCCGGCTCCTGGATATATACCAGGAAGGACTTGCAGTCCGGGTCTTCCAGATCGAGCGGCTGCATCACGATCTTGCCCAGCCAGGCCAGGCGCGCCACCTGGTTGAACTGGTGGATATCGAGCTTCTTGCCCTTCTTGTACTTGTTGAGTTCGTTGCGGATCTCGCCAATGTTGGCGATCTTCATCGATTTCATGGATGTGCGTCCTGCCGCGAATGTTGCGGGAGCATAAAACAAGTGCATGTCCGGATCGTAAAAAAACCCCGGCGGACCGGGGTTCTTGAGTGGGCTACGCGGGAATTCCGCGCACCCTTGCGCCGTTCCATGGCGCAGGCGGTCTCCAGCGGTCTTACCACTCGAAGCCGGTATCCTCTTCTTCGTAACCCGCGACTTCCTTCAGGGTCTCTTCCAGCGCACCGGGCGAGCTGCGCAGCCGCATGAAGCTGTTGTCACCCAGCATGCGCAGATCCGGGAAGTGCAGGGCCTTGCGGAAACGCATGTGCAGGGCCTCGACCTCGCCGCCGCGGACCAGGATCTCGATCGGCACCGTCGCGGTATGGCGGAACTCGCCCACGTCCACGATGCCCAGCTGGTGCAGATCGGCCGAGTCCTGGGCCGCCCCGTCGGACTCGCGCACGGCCACACCGATCACGGTCACGTCCTGGCCCGGGATATCCACCCGGTAGATCTCGCTGACCCCCGCGACCCGGTTGCCCAGGTTGCTGTCCAGCTCGCTCAACGCGCTCCTCCGGTTGCCATGGCTGGCCAGCTCGTAGGGCGCATCGAAGCGCTCCATGCCGAAGGTGTAGCGATAGCGATTCAGGTCGCGCTCGCTCATGCCGTCCTCGGACCCGAAGTCGCGCTCCGCTCCGAGAGTACTGGCCAGCCGGTCACTGACGCCGGATACGGGTGCGTCCAGGCGGTAGGCATGACGGAAATACTCCAGGTTGTTGTAACTCACCTGCAGTTCGCCATCGACGGCCGTCACGGCCACACGGATCGGGGCGATGTAGCCGCCGCGTTCCTCGGAGCCGGCCACCGCCAGCAGATCATCGTGGGTCACCACGACCACATGGCGGTCGTCACTGACCGGATATTCGCCCAGGAACCGGAAGTCGGCCCCCTCCAGGCGTTCCCGCACACTGGCGGCCTCGGCGGAGACATCCGTCCCCGATTCGGTGTAGGCCAGCACGAACGGACGGTAGTTGTCCGCCGCCACGGTCTGGCTCGCCGCGAACAGCGCAACCGCCGCGACCATGCCGACGGCGCGGACACTCCCGCGCAAGGCGTGGATTGCTCGCATGGCATCCTCCTTTGAATTCTCAGGTAAATCCGAGCGGAATGCTCGACAGAAAGAAGGGCCCGGGACGCACCCCCCGGTGCGTCCCGGACTTCAGAATCACCCGCCCTCCCTGGCGGATCCGACCTTCCCCTCAAGGCCGGCGCGCCCCTCCCGGACGCGCAATACCAAAGCCCGCGGCGGTCAGGCGACCGCCCCGGACCTCCCGATCAGAACCGGTACGCGTACCCGATCTCGAGCTCGTACTGACGCATCTCGATGGTCGCCTCAGCCTGACCACCCTGGATGGGTCCACGAACGCTCTGCCTCGGCGCATACATCGCCGCAAAATTGAGCTCATGCTGATTGCCAAAGCCCTTGGTGAACCCAAAGGTGAAGTGATCTTCCATCACGGCCGGGGCCAGGATGTTGAATTCCACTTCGCTAGACGGAATCGGGTTTTCCCCCCGGTTGTAGCCCACTCGCCAGGTCCAGTCATTTCCGGCTTCATACTGAGCGCCAAACTTGAAGATATCGATATCTTGCCAGCCAAAGCCGGCACCGTTCGGCGCCCCCAGAGGCCCAGAATCGCCTGGGTTCGAGATCGCAGCGACATCGGTGTAGTTGATGCGCTGGTAATCGGCGGAAAGAGTGACGCTCGGGCTTACGTCCACCGAGAAACCTAAACCGTAGGTGGACGGGACATCAAAACTCCCGCCATCGGCGAAGAGACCGCTGTAGTCGTCGAAGTCCCCATTCCGGATCTTGGATCGGTAGCTCGCCCCAACCCGGGCACCTTCAGCCAGCTCGGCCTGGAACCCAATCTGCGCGCCATAGCCCCAAGTCGTATCGGTGCCGTTATCGCTAACCGTACCTTGCCCCGCTTCGGCACTCATGCCCTCAAACGCGGCGATCCCCTTAGCGCTAAATCGCTGATAACTAATGATGGGGCTAAACCCAACACTCACTCGACCATCGGCAAACTTTTGCGCATAAGTCGGAATGATCGCGAGTTGCTCCAAATCGACCCCTGCGGAGCCGCCACAGAAGACGCCGGTCCCTGCATTAGGTTGTGGCTGCTGCGCGCAACCTGGGTTCTGGAATGCCGGATAATCCGTGTTGAGCCCCCCGTTCCCCAGCAGTGCAATACCCCAGGATCGATTTTCGTCGATCTGCTGGACATACCCGATCGAAGGGATGAAGAAGTCTTCACTACCGGAGTCAATCGTCATATCGCCCATATCGTTGAACGTCACAGAACGTTCGGGGCGGAAGTAGGCGAGGGAGCCGTCGATGCGGGTTTCCATGCCGGCGATGCCGGCGGGGTTGATGCCCGGGGCGTAGGAATCCTGGGAGATCGCCATCCCGACGCCCCCCATGCCCTTGGCCTTGGTGCCGTAGCCGTGGGCGAAGTAGCCGTTGGTGGCGTGCGCGACGCCGGCGGAGCCCATGGCCAGGCCGACCGCGATCGTCACCAGGCTGCGGCGAATGATGCGTGCTTCCATTTTGTATCTCCTTTGGTGGTCTTCTTGTTGTGTTGTGCGAACACCCCGGTTACGCGCGGCCCCCTTGTAATGCCGCCGGTCCGGTCTTGATGGTGTTCCCACGGCTCGCGCCATGGTGACCGACCGTGGCGCGAGTTTTTCGGCAGGTGTGTTCAAGGGCACTCTTCGGAATGGCCTTGATAACCCTGCTCGAAACCTGAATATTCAAAAAGTCTTATTGATCCCCTGACGTGCGAAAGCCCCGGGGATGCCGGGGCTTTCGCTGGATACTACCACTATCGTTTTCAGGCTGTCTTCTCGTCTTCCGCCTCGTCGGCGTCGAAGTCGAAGGTGCCGACGTCCTCCCCGGCCATCTGCCGCTTGACGAACCCGACGTCGGTCGAATTAAGGGCGAACGGGAAGGAGAGGATGTCGGTCGGGCTGGAATCGCCGTAGGGGCGGTTACAGGCCGAGACTTCCTCGTCCGACTTGCCGGGGCAGCCGGAGGTCTGGAACGGCTTGCCGGAGGCGATCAGTTCCTCGACCTCGGACTGCGGCAGACCGAAGTCCACCACCTGGCCGTCGGCGTTGAACTTCATGTCGTCGATGCGGCCACCGGCGTAGTCGATGACGAAGCGGCCCAGCTGCACGCGGCGCCACTGGTCACGCGGGACCGGGTTCCAGTCTTCCATCAGCGAGCCCTCTTCGGGGAAGAAGGCAAACATGTGGTTATGACCGCCCAGGTCGCGGATGCGCTGGCAGACCTGCAGGATCTCTTCCTCGGTCTCGCCCATGCCGCAGATCAGGTGCGCGCCGAACTTCTCCGGGCCGAAGATCTCGGCGGCCCACTCGATGGACTGCCAGTACTTGTCCCAGGTATGCGGGCTCTCCACCGACTTGCCACGGGTGCGCTCGAAGATCTCCGGGGTCACCGCGTCCAGCGCGACCGTGAAGATGTCCGCGCCCTTGTCGCGCAGGAGCTGGAGGTCTTCATAGCTCATGGTGGTCGGGTTCGACAGGATCGACACCGGGATATGGTTGACCTCGGCGACCCAGCGCTCCAGCAGCTCGACGGTATCGGCATCGGAGTTCGGGTGCGTGATCATGGAGATGCACATGCGCTCGAACTGGCCGGCGTCGGCATGATTCTTGACGCGCTCGATCACCTCGTCGTACTTGGCGGTCGGCCAGTCGACGCGGATGAAGTTGCGATCGGCGTAGTCCCGCGATTCCTCGCGGTGGCGGGCCAGGCCGCAGTAGGAGCAGTTGGCGCGGCAGCCTTCCGGATAGGTCACCAGGAGGTTAAGGCAGTGCGTGCAGGACGTGCGATGCATGGTGCCCGGCACCAGGCCCAGCGTGATCGCGGCCGCGGTGGACATCTGCACGTACTCCGGCGAACGCATGTCCGGGGTCTTGATGTGATAGTCGGGCCGGTAAAAGTTGATCGGCGCGACCATCTCCTCTGCACTTGCACTCATGGGGTTCCTCCAGCGTTGTCTCGGGGATGCCAGGCATCCGTCGACCGGGTCCGATTACGCGGCCCGGTCACCATCGTTGAAATACTCGGAAAATGCAATCCATCCGCGGCGCTGGGTGGCGTCTTCCTGCGCCCGCGGGGTTCGCCAGTGTTCGTTGAGGAAGGCACGCCGTTCGCAGGCCCGCTCCAGCGCCGGCCCGTACTGGTCGCGCATCTCCTCGTCGTAGTCGGCAAAGGCCTCGGCATCGCCTTCCAGGTGGCCGATCGCGGCCTCGCCGGCGGCCTCGCCCGACACCACGGCGGCGGCGATGCCGGCGCCGGTGATGGGGTGGGTCAGCCCGGCGGCATCGCCGACGAACAGGACATCCCCCGCCACCAGCGACTCCCGCAGGCCGCCGACCGGGATCGCCCCGCCGGTGCGATAGCGGATCTCTTCGCCCAGCAGGCCCTGCTCCACAAGCTGGGCGTGCAGGGACTCCAGCGGGGCCTTAAGGTCACCGGCGATCCGCTTGTCGGCGCCCAGACCAAGGTTGGCCCATTCCCCCTTGGGGAACAGCCACGCGTAGCCACCCGGATAATCGTCGGAGAGCCAGACATCGGTTGCGGTATAGGCCTTTTTCAGCGGCACGGTGTACTGGCGCGTCTGCACCGTGGGCAGAGACTCCAGGCCGAGCGATTCGGCGACCGGAGAATGCGGACCGTCGGCGGCAATCAGTACGCGATAGCCGACCTCCTGCTCCGCGCCCTGATGTTTCACCCGGGCGACGTGACGCTCGGCATCCACCGCCATCAGCGGCGTGGAGGTGACCAGCTGCGCCCCATTCGCCTCGGCCGCTCGGATGATGGCGCGGTCGAACTCGCCGCGATCCACCATCAGGCCGGGGAAGTCGGAATGCTCGACGGTGCCGGAGGGCAGGAAGCTCTGCATGGAATCGATGCGCTGCAGCAGCACGCCCTCGGGCTTGGCGTAGGCACCCATCGGGTTGGGGATAAACTCGGCGCACTGCACCGGCTCGCCAAACGCCTTGTTGCGCTCGACCGCCAGCACCGACAGCCCCGCCGCGGCACATACGCGCGCGGCGGAGGCCCCGCCGGGCCCCAGCCCCACCACCAGGACATCGACCCTGGACGGCAGCATCAGCGAAGGCTCCCGGCGCGGCTCACTGCGCGGCCGCCGAGTCGACCTCGGCCTGCGCCAGAGCCGACTGGATGGCGGCGATGAAGTCGTCGGCCGTCAGCTGCAGCATCTCCACGTCGCGTTCCGCGAAGAAGGCGCGCACGCGATCCTCCATCTCCGCCTGCGGCGTATCGCGCAGGGCGGCTTCCAGGTCCGCGATGGTCCGCGCCGGCTTGACGAAGATATCGCCGGTAATCCAGAGCTGCTTGAGGCGCTTGCGCTCGGGATCGAGCGCCGCACCCACGCGCATCAGGCCACCGTCGGACTTGAAGATGCTCTCGAACATCGGGGCATCGGTCGCCGGACGGTTGCGCTGGTACACCCACTCCTCGGTATCGATCTCGGCCAGGGCCGCGTCGAAGGCGCGACGCTCTTCCGGCAGCAGATCGGCGGCCTCGGTGCGCACACCGAACTCCTCGGCGAAGGCACGCGCGATGGCGTCCTTCACCACATCCAGGGCCGGCATCTCCTCCAGCAGCGTCGCCAGGTTCACGACCCGGTCCCGGGCGGACTCGATCGCCTTGTTCGAGAGCTTCTCGGCCGGAATGCGCAGGATGCGCAGCATGTCCTCGACATCGAATTCGATCAGCAGCGTGCCCTGATACATGATCGACTCGCCATCGAAGGCGCCGCCGGTACCGGAGATCTTGCGGCCATCGACCTCGATGTCGTTACGCGGGCGGAACTGCGCGTCCACGCCCAGCGAGCGCATGCCCGCGGCCGCCGCGTTGCAGATGCGGGCGGCGATCTGGCCCATGTCCGCCGTGCCGAGGAAGCGCTTGTCCAGGTACAGCTCCCAGCCGAGCTGCGTGGCATCGAAATAGATCGCACCGCCGCCGGTAATGCGCCGCTGGATCGCGATCCCGTGCTCCTTGCAGTACTCGGTGTTGATCTCCTGGTCGACGTTCTGGTGAAAGCCCACCAGCGCGCAGGGCTCGAACTGCAGGAAGCGCAGGGTATGCGGGGAAACGCCTTCCTGGTGACACTCCAGCAACGAGCGGTTGAAGGCCATGTTCTCGGCCGCCGGGCGCAGCCCGGTGTCCAGGACGCGCAGGGTCGTCTGATCGCGTTCAGGCATGACAGCCACCCCCGGATGCCACTTCGCCGCCTTCGGTCACGATGCGGATGCCGCCCAGGCCCTGGCGCGCCTTGCGCTCCTGTTCCCGACGGCGGGTCTCCTCCGCCACGATGGTGTCGAGGTCCAGCTCAACGCCGCTGCCGACGCCGGCGTCCTCGGCCATCACCTCGTCGCCGACCGCGATGGAACAGCAGGCCGGCGTGACCCGGACCTTCTTGCCCAGGCGCGCAGCGAGTTCCACCACACCCTCGGCCGGGTGCGCGATGCCGGACAGTCCCGCCATCACCGCGTAGCTGTCGATCTGGCTCTTGGCCTCGCCCGGCGGCCGGGCACACCCCAGCAGCAGCGACGTATCGCCCAGGCGCTCGCGCGCATCGTGGAAGAAGCGACCGACCGCGTGCACGTCCGGGGTCTCGAACGGACGGCTGGCCGGGGCGTAGAACGGCATGACCACCACCAGCACCACCGCGTCGGGCAGATGGCGCGCCAGCATCTCCAGCGCGTTCCACTCGCCCAGCAGCTTGCCGTAGTGCAGGCCGATCACGATATGGGGGACCACCTTCATGTTGGTGTTCACCAGGCTCTCGAGCGTCTGCTCGAAGTCATCCACGCTACGGCGCAGGTGATAGACCTGGGTGATCGTGTCCTGGGCACCGATCACGTCCATCATAGCCGCGTCGATGCCGGCCTGCTCCATGGACAACGCGATGTCGTCATCCACCAGCGCCGTGTGCATGGCAATTCGGAACTCGGGGAACTCGTCCTTGATCCGGCGGATGGTGGAGTAGTACGGGTCGTACTCCACCTCGTTGCGATGGTTGGAGCCTCCGGTCAGCAGCATGCCCTGGGCCCCCGACTCGATCACACCATTCACCTGGCGCCAGAGATCCTCCGGGGTGCGGACGGGGATCATCGGCTCCAGGATCTTCGCCTTGCAGTGATCGCAGGCAAGCTTGCAGTCACCGCCGGTGATGGACATGGCCGGCCAGGCACTCTTGCCGCAATCGGCCAGTTCCGTCGACTGATAGGACTTGAACGTAGGGGTGTAGAAGTGCACCGAACCCGGGTCACCGCTGTGTCGCAGGCTGTGCTGGAGGTCATCAACCAGCGACGGATCGACAGGGACGTCCTCGAGGGGCTCGACCCGCTGGATTACATCGTTCCAGCTCGTCATGGGCGTTCTCCGGGTTCGGCGAATTTCTTGAAGGTTTTACTCGGGTATTACCGAAAAAAAGGGGCCGCCGACCTCGAGGGAACGGCGGCCCGGACCGGAACCGGGATCAGCAGCCGCCGAAACCGTCCGCTTCCATCTTGGCTTCGAAGGCCGCCAGGGCATCGGAGCCGGTCTTCAGATCACCGACTTCGCCGTCCCAGTCTTCCGGCTTCAGCTTGATCAGCCAGCCTTCGCCGTAGGGATCTTCGTTGATCAGCCCCGGATTGGCAGCAACCTTGTCATTGGTCTCGGTGACTTCACCGGTGACCGGGGTCTTCGCCGGACCTACCCACTTGCCGGATTCGACGGTGGTGCAGGACTTGTCCTTCTTGACCGTCTTGCCAACCTTCTTCGGGGTGTAGGACACGATCGTGCCCGCCAGCGAACAGGCGTAGGAAGTCAGGCCGACCGTCGCGGTACCGTCGCTTTCCTTGCGCACCCAAACGTTGTTTTCAACGTTGTACATCAGATCTTCCGGAATATCACAACCCCGAACTGCACCCATGTCTTCCTCCAGGAATATTCAAATAAAGCGGGAAAATTAAAACGTTATCGTTTTATCACTGCGTAGTATCAGGTCGGCTAGTTCGCTCGCCCGATTCACTTCATCGACTTCGTCGATGAGATCCGAAGACGCGTCGATTCTATACCCCGGCAGCGCGGGCTGGCAAACGTGCAGCCGCACTCCGGCGCGCTTCGCGTCCTGAATAAAATCCTTGATCAATTTGCCGTCTTCCATGGCCCGAAGGTCGTCCGCGACCCCCTTCTCCATCAGGCGCACGCCTTCCATAGTGAAGAAGATATAGACATCCACGTCCATGGACGCCATCACGGAACCGAGATAGAACGGGGTGGCACAGCGCCCCGGCGTCGACGGGCCCGAGGTCATGATGATCACGACCGTCTGCTCGTCGTTGTCCAGGTAGTAGTCGTCGTCGAGATTCGCCATGGTTTCGCTCACCGCAGCTTGCGCTGGCACTGGATGTCGTCATCCTTGGCCCGCTTGCAATAGCCTTCCTCGGCCTTGTCCCCGGTGAGGAACTCCTCCAGCGCCGCCTCGACCCCATTGGTCGGCTCGACCCGGGCGATCCAGGCATTGTACGGATCGGAGTTCAGCAGCACCGGATTCTCCAGCACCTCGTCATTGCCCTCGACGATCTTGCAGTCGATGAAGTTCGGAATCGGGCCTGCCCACTTGCCACTCTCGATGGTCGCCACCGGCTTGCCCGGGGGGCGTCGCGTGCCGGGGCGCCGAACGCGCACGTGGATGATCTTCCCCGCGATCGTCTGCGACAGGTCGGTCATCCCCACGGTCAGGGTGTCGTCGTCCTCGCGGCGCAGCCAGATCTGGAACTCGTCGTCGTAGAACAGTTCAGGGTGAAACTCGCAGCCGTTGCAATCCATGTTACGCCTCGTTCCCGGGACCGAGCGGACCCGTGCCTCCACAAAAAACGGGCGCCAGGCGCCCGTCTTCTGAACTCGTCAATGGGCCATGCTGGGCATGGATCGGGGGATCAGATGACCCCCTTCTCCTTCAGCAGAGCAATCGAGTCACTCACGTTTTCGTGAATGCCCAGCTTGCGCGGGGACAGGCCCATGGCCAGACCCAGCAGCTGGGTGAAGTACAGCACCTTCACGTCGGTCTTGATCCCGAACTCGGTCTCGGCGCGCACCTGATGCATCTCCAGGCCGGAGTGGCAGGTCGGGCACTCGGTCGCGATCACTTCCGCGCCGGAGTCCTCAGCCGACTGCAGCAGGTTCAGCACCAGCTGGGTCGAGGTGTCGGAATCCGACAGCGTATGCGCCCCGCCGCAGCAGGACGTCTTCAGCGGATACTCCACGTTCACCGCACCGGCGGCACCCAGCAGGTCGTCCATGAAGTGCGGCTGGTAGCTGGAGTCGGAACCCGGGCCGTTGTCCTTCTCGGGGAAGATCTGGCGCGGCCGGGTATACATGCAGCCGTAGTAGTTGGCGACCTTGATGCCGTTCAGGCTCTTGGTCATCTTCTGCTTGATCCCCTCGGGACCCAGCTCTTCCATCAGCCACTCGAGCAAGTGCAGCGTGCGCACGTCGCCGCTGTAGACCGGGTCGTCCGACTTGCGCGCCAGATCCTGGACGGTATTCATCGCGTCCTCGGAGGTGGCGGTCTCATACTCGGCCTTCTTCAGGTTGTGGTAGCAGCCGTTGCACGGCGCCATCACGGTGTCCATGCCCATCTGCTCGGAGGCGATCGCCATGTTCCGCGCGGACAGGTAGGTCTGCAGCATGGGATGGACGTTCTTCACCTCCATCGCGCCACAGCAGTTCCAGTCCCGCAGGTTCTCCATCTCGAGACCCAGCGCCTTGACCAGCACGCGGGTGGAGCGGTCGTACGGCCCACCGGAGCCCTCGAGCGCGCAACCCGGATAGTAAGCAACCTTAGCCATGAGCGGCCTCCTTCTGTTCGCGCACGTAATTCTTCAGCACGTCCCCGGTCTTGCCCCAGGACTTCGTGCGCGGCGTATGAATCGTGTTGAAGCCCATCGCCATCAGATGCTTCACCGGCAGGTGCTTCATCATGCGGAAGATGAACACCTTCAGCCATTCCTGCACCAGCGGCTGGCCGGTCTTCTTGAAGAAGTTCTGCATGACCTTGCCGTCTTCGATGCGGCCGGTCTTGTAGATCTGGTCGGCGAACTCTTCGTCGAAGTGCGTGGACGGGGCCTTCTCGGTGATCCCTTCCTCTTCCATCCAGTGCGCCAGGGCCTTCATCACACCTTCAGGCTTCACGTCCTTCGGGCAGATGTTCGTGCACTTGTTGCACGAGACGCACTGCCAGATGATGTCCTTGTCCTTGACCAGCTCTTCCTTCATGCCCAGGCGGGTCAGGTAGATCCAGTAGCGCGGATTGAACTGCACGTTCTGCGCGTACATCGTGCAGGAGTTCGTGCACGAACCGCACTGCCAGCAGCGGTGGACGTTTTCGCCACCCGCGAAGCTCTGGATCTTCGATTCGAAATCGTCGTCGTAATCGCGCACCGTGCGCGGGGCGATCATGGTGTTCCAGTGGCCGGACACATCCACCCCGTCGACCACCAGCTCATCGTGCTGCTGGAGGCGCTCGTCCTCGATCAGTGCCTTTTCATGTATTGCCATGACGTCTCTCCGAAAACCTGTGTAGCCAGGCTCAAGTTCGTTCCGTTATTCAATGCAGCGACGCATCGGTTCCTTTCAGGCGACCTTCCGGGGAGTCGATCCCCAGCATCTTGACAGCCAGTTCCAGCGGGTCCTGCTTGGTACCGAACTGGTTGTCGATCATCCCCAGACTCATCGACAGCGACCGGGCATAGTCCGAATAGGCCTGCACCCAGACCAGGTCCGTCACGAACGGCAGGTCCCGATAGAAGCCCTCCTCGGCCAGCGCATCGAAAAACCAGCGCCGCGCCCCCTCGATCGCCCCGACCGAATCCCCGATGGGGATCGAGCGGAGGGTGTCATTGCCGCGGATAAACTCCCGCAGCGCACCCGTCGTGGTCGACGAATCCCAGACCCAGCGACACGCCAGCGGCATGGCCTCGGGGTCCGCGAAGTGCAGGATCTCGGCACCGAAGTCCCAGATCGCTCGCCGCAGCTTCTTGTCGTCGGCCGCCAGGTCCGCGAACCCGGCGAGGCGCTCGTTGACCTCGACATCCGGCCGCACCAGCGCCCGAACCCCGTCGACCAGCGCACCCTGTCGTTCGGCCATCAACGCGCCCAGCTTACGCCGGACCGAGAACACCAGACCGCCAAGGGTCCGGACATCTTCGGCATCGATCTCGTCGCCCTTGGCCACGATCGCGGCAAACACCTCGTGCTTCGACCGCAGGGCCTCGATGAAGGTCTCCAGTCCGTCGACCCCGCCGGCCTCGGCGATGGCCTCGTTCAGACTGTTCAGCTTCGTCGCAAGGATCTCCTTGTCGAAGCTGACCTCCAGCGGCTCCGGGGCAAGCCCGGAAGCCGCCGCGTCGCTAACGACCTCAGCCGGCTTTCTGAACCAGCGCATGCAGATCCGCAACCGCGCGACCACCAGCGGCGGCACCCTGGGCGATCGAGTCATCGATCGTCTCGGGACCGTAGGCCGCACCGCAGGAATAGACGCCCTTGCGGGTGGTGCCACAGGTGTTGGTGTACTGCTCGGCGCGCTCCAGGAAGCCGTGCTTCTCGAGCCCGACACCGAAGACCTGCGAGATCTCGGGATTGTCGGCGTTCGGGTCCATGCCGATCGCGTGCACCACGATGTCGAACGGGATGACGATCGGACGCTTGACCAGGGTGTCTTCGCCCTTGACCAGCAGGCGGCCATCACCAGAGGCCGTCACTTCGGCGATACGCGCCTTGACGAACTTGGTTTTGAACTCTTCCTGAGACTTCCAGTAGAACTTGTCTTCGTACAGGCCGAAGGTCCGGATGTCCATGTAGTAGATGAACACGTCGGTTTCCGGCGAGATCTCCTTGATCTCCATCGCCAGGTTGGCGGACACGGTGCAGCAGATCTTGGAGCACCACTCGCGGCCGATCTGGCGGTCACGGGAACCCACGCACAGCAGGATGCAGACCCGCTCGGGCACACGGCCGTCGGACGGGCAGGCGATCTTGCCGCTGGCGACCATCTGCTCCATCTGGGTGGTGGTCAGGACGTCTTCGTACGTCCCGAAACCCCACTCCGGCTTGTTGATGGAGTCGAAATGGGTAAAGCCGGTGGCGAGCACCACGGCGCCGGCCTGGACCGATTCGCCATTGGTCAGGGTCGCGGTGAAGTTGCCGGCTTCGCCGTCCAGCTTCTCGACCTTGGCACCCTTGTGCACGGTGGCGTTCGAGTCATCCTCGACACGCTTGACCATGCGGCCGATGGCGTCCTTCGCCCACTCGCCGGAGGGCACCAGCTTGGCGTAGCCCGAGAGGATCGGGGCGCCCCCCAGGACGTCTTCCTTCTCGACCATCACGGCCTTGAAGCCAGCCGAGGTGACATTCGCGGCGGCGGCCAGACCGGCCGGGCCACCACCCACTACTAGAACGGTATCTTGCTGCATCAGACCTTGCCCCCGTAAGCGAGTTCAGGATTGTAGAGGTATTCGATATTGCCGGCCTCGACCTCCTTCAGGTACTCCTGGAAGGTCTTCTTGGCCTCGGACCAGGACATGCCCATCTTCTCGACCAGGTCCTCGCAGGGCGACGCATGCCACTGCAGCTGGACGATCTTGAACGGATCCGCACCGCAGGCCAGGGCCGCGAACTGGACTTCCGCCATGATCGGGATCTGGAAGTTCTGGTTGTGGGCCTTACCGATCCACTGGTTCTTGTCCATGGTGGTGACGCAGCCGGTGTCGTTGGCCAGCATCACGTCGGCGTTGGCTTCCTCGCGGGCCACGCGGATCTTGCGATCCATCGTGAACGAGCGGGTGAACTCGCGCTCGGAGATGATGTGGCGGAAGCCGAAGCCGCAGCAGTCGTACCAGGTCGAGTAGTCGATCACCTGCGCACCCAGGGCCTGGGCGGTGGAGGTGATGATCGCGGTACGGTTGCCACCCAGCACGGACGGATCGTACACCGCGTCCTCGTGCACCATCTTGTAGTAATGGCAGGCCACGTGGGCGGTCGTGCGGATATTGGAGACGTCGATGGTCTGCAGCTCGGAGGCAATGCGGTTGCGCATCACGTGCACCCACTCGGAGTAGTGGATGATCTCTTCCGGGATGACCAGCTTGCCGTCGACCAGGCGCCCCAGCTTTCCAAGGATCTTGGTGACCTTTTCGCGCAGCTCGGCGGACTCCACCAGATACTTGCGGATCTCCTTGTAGTTACCAAAGGAGGTGCCGCAATGGACCAGCGGGTAGAAGTGACCCAGCTCATGGCCGTGCTGCTTGCCGGAGACGTAGGCCTGGTGGAAGTTGCGCAGGAACACCGCCGCCAGCGACTCGACGTTCCCGATACCGGAACCGTGGTAGTTCCACGCGGTGCAGGAGGTCTGGTCGGTCTCGTCGAGGTAGTCCTTGCCCGGCTCGAAGCCGAACTTGTTCATGAACCACAGCAGCGAGGTCGGGTAGCCCGGGATGTTGCCGCACTGGCCGCAGGACTTGTGGTGCCACAGCTGCTTGGTCGGGACCTTCTTCTCCCAGCCGAACAGGGTGTTCACCGACATCGGCTCGTGCTGATCCTCGATGCGATGGATGATGATCTGGCCGTCCTTCTCGAGCTCGTACATATGCTCGCGGACGTCATCCATGCGATCACCAAGATCGATGGTGCGGCGGTCGACGTGCTTGCGGACCCAGTCGGTGGCCTTGACCGCGTCTTCCTTCGACAGATCGGTCGACTGGAAGAACGAACCGTGACCGGCAATGCCCTGGCCGTCGGTGTTGTGGTAGCCCGGCTTCATGGTGCCGGCGCCAGCGCCTTCACCATTCTGGTTGTGATTGCCTGGGGTCTGTTCACTCATAACGCTTCTCCTGATGTCTTGGATGCGGGATTCGGCGAGCGACTTATTCGTCGTCTTCCTCTTCCTGCTCCTCGAGCCAGTCTTCGTAGTCCTCGCGCTTCTCGTCGATGAAGTCTTCGATCACGTCGAAGAGGTTCTCGTCCATCAGCTCGAGGGACTTCAGGACCCCGGTCATTTCCCAGATGGTGTACATCTCGACCGAGGTCTTCAGGGACACTTCCCAGGCGGTCTCGACCGTCTGCAGCGTCTTCACCGGAATCGCCTTGCGCAGGATGCGCAGATCGCCTTCCACCTTCTGGATGTTGGGGCCCCAGTCAGGGAAGTGATCGGGCTGGATCATGTCGGGGGACAGCTGGTTACCCGTGGTGATCAGCTTGAGCATCACGCGGCCGAACGGACGGAGTACGTCCTTCGCGGACTGCATCTCGTGCTTGATGGCCACTTCGCGCATGATCGCGACCAGGCCACCGGGAGAGTTCTTGAACGGGCAGCGCGCCGCACAGGTCATGCACTGGGCGCAGGCCCAGATCTTCTCCTGCATCGCGTCGTAGATCTGCTCGACGTTCTCGGTCCAGAGCAGCTGGACGATCTCGCGTGGCGAGTAATCGTAGAACTGAGCGGACGGGCACGTGGCCGTGCAGATCCCACAGTTCAGGCAGCCGTTGAGCTCGTGGTCGTAGCGAAAATCCCCGCGGATATCGTCGAAGATTTGCTGCATCTCAGCGTATGTCGCCATATCTCACACCTCTTCGCTTTAGGCGATGCAGGTTTCTTTGTGAACCTTGCGCAGCCAGCCTAGACCTCGTCCAGGCACCAATCCAGTTACCGCATGGCAACCGTCGTTATTCAGGATTCGGGGCGGTCAACCCTTGCGGATTGCCGCCCCGAATCAAGCGTTTGAAACGCTTCAGGCCTTCTTTACGAGGAAGTAGAACTTGCCGCCTTCTTCCTTGTGTTCCATCAGCTCGTTGCCGGTCTGCTTGGCGAAGGCCTGGAAGTCCTTCACGGCGCCCGGATCGGTGGCGATGATATGCAGAACCTGGCCGGCGTCCATCGCGGCGAGCGCCTTCTTGGCGCGCAGAATGGGCAGCGGGCAGTTCAGGCCGGAAGCATCGAGTTCTTGGTCAAAGTTGGCCATCGTTTCTCTCCTTTGAGTGCGTTTTATCAGTCGGGTACTGCAGTCCGAATCGGGCCCTGAACGCGACAGCCACGACCGAACGGTTACCTACCGAATTCCCCCTTATAGGCGAAACGGCATCGGAATACAACCGAATTCTAATCCGGGCTTACCACCGGCTTGCCCGTCTGTGCCCAGCCGACGATGCCGCCCCGCAGGCTGCTGGCGCAGTCGACACCCTGCTGGGCGAGAAAGGCACAGGCCTGCGCGGATCGGGCGCCACTCTGGCAGTAGATCACCAGCGGCGTGTCGTCGCCGGTGAACTCGTCCTTGCGCATTGGCAGGGTTGCCAGCGGGATCAGCTCGGCGCCCGGAATGACCCCACGCCCGGTCTCGCCCGGCGAGCGCACGTCGAGCAGGCGAAAGGTCTTGCCTTCGCTGCGCCACTGCTCCAGTTCGTCCGGGGTGATCTCGCTGAATCCGTACACGCTGTGCTCCGGGTCGTCTCGTCGTGGAATGCGAACTCTCGCGACTCCCGCCGGCATGCCTTTGGCGCTGACAGCGCAAGAGTGGGCGCGGAGCATAGCGAAACCGGCCGCAAATGCAAACAAGTCCGACGGCGGGCAGGTGGATGGTCGCCCGTCGCGAAAAGTTCTGCTATGGTCGCTCCCGCTTCAGGAAACGCTGATGCATACTGATCAGCTTCATTGCTTCGCGGAGGATATCCCGGTGGACAAGAGCGAATTCCAGGTGGACGGCCATTACGCCGTCACGCTGAAAGACGAAAACGGCAAGCTGCGCCCCGCCAACATCTATGTGCACGACATGCAGGACGACTACATGATCGCGCGCCGCACCTCCGGTGGCGACGTCGGCCTGCTGTTCAAGATGGGCTACGACGACATCGTTAAGAAGGTCCGGACTCACAAGGTACTGGATCGCAAGAAGTTCATGGTGCCCGAGGCGATGCTCAAGCCGAAGCTGTGGGAAACCCGTGACAGCATGCGCACCTATTCGTCGGCCCCGGGGCTTGGCAAGTAACTACGCCTCCCGGCATTGCCGCAATGCAGGGCCGGCGCCCGCCGGCCCTCGCGGCCTGCTGTTTATTGCTCATTTCCTGCTCGCCGCGCTGCTGGCGCTGGCACTACTGGCGGCCCCGCCCGCCCACTCCGGCGGGGTCTCCCTCCCTGATCTCGGCGAGGCCTCCGGCGGCGTCCTGACCCCCGCCGAAGAACGCGAGCTCGGTCGCTCGCTGCTGCGCGAGATCCGCCGCACCGCCCCGCTGGTCACCGACCCCGAGGTCGTGTTCTACGTGGACTCGCTCGGGCGCCAGCTCCTGGCTAACGCCCCCAGCGCCGACGGCCCCTTCTACTTCCTGACCGTAGACAACGGCCAGGTCAACGCCTTTGCGATGCCCGGGGGCATCATCGGCATTCACGCCGGACTGATCCTCGAGGTCCGCGATGAAGCCGAACTGGCGGCGGTTATGGCACACGAGATCGCCCATGTGACCCAGCGTCACCTGGCGCGCATGTTCGCGCGCGGGCGCGACATCAACTTCACCACCGGCCTGGCGATCCTGGCGGGCATCCTCGCCTCCGCGGTCGACCCGACGCTGGGCTCGGCGGTCATCACCGGCGGCGTGGCCGGCGGCATCCAGCAGCAGATCAACTTCACCCGCGCGAACGAGGCCGAGGCCGACCGCGCCGGCATGCAGATCCTGCAAGGCACCGGGTTCGACCCGCACGCGATGGCGGATTTCTTCGAGCGGTTGCAGGAACTGTCGCGCGGGGTCGGCGACCAGGTACCGGAATACCTGCGCACCCACCCGGTAACCCTCGACCGCATCACCGATGCCCGCAACCGGGCCAGCCAGATGGCCGCGACCGAAACCCGCGCCCGCGGGCCCGAATTCGAATGGATGCAGGCCCGCGTGCAGGCCCTGAAAGACCCGCGCCGCACCCTGGAGCGCTTTCGCGCGACGGACGCCCCATCCCCCGCGCGGCGCTATGGCGCAGCCGTCGCCTATCTCGAGCGTGGCGAGGCCACCCGCGCGCGCGAACAACTGGAACGGCTCGATGCCGCCGATGCCCCCGGGCTGACCCTCGAGCTGGCGTTCACCGCCCTGCTGCGCGAGGAGGGCGAACATGAACAGGCCCTCGAGCGGCTCCAGGACCTGGACGCGGTGTACCCCGGCCACCCGGTGATCCGGGAACGCCTCGCCCGCGTACACCGGGATCTTGGCCAGCCCGATCGCGCGATCCGCATCCTGTCGGACATGATCCGCCAGGAGGCCGCCCCCAACCCGGAGCTGCTGCGCCTGCAGGCCGACATCGCGGACGGCGCGGGCTATGTTGCAATCAGCCGCGAAGCCATGGCCGAATACTTCTTCCACCGCGCTCAGTATGAAGAAGCGGTCCGCCAGTTCGAGGCCGCCATGGACGCCTCGGATGCCAGCGATCGGGACCGCCAGCGTATCGAGGACAAGCGTGACTCCGCCCGCGAGACCGCGCGCGAGGCCCGCGAGGGGCGGCGCTAGGGAATGCACGCCGGCAACGGATCGTCTACCTCGCGTCGCAAAATGTCTTTACTGCCATTCACCACCAACCCGGAATAGAGAGGTAGATTCCTCATGCACATCTCACGCCGAGAATTCATGCAGTTGCTGGCCGCCGCCAGCGCCGCCGGTTTCCCCCTGGGCACCGCTGCCTGCAGCAACAACAAGGGCGGCACCGCGGGTGATCCCTACGATGCGCTGGATCGCTTCGGCAACGTGCACCTGCTGCACTACACCGACTGCCACGCCCAGCTGAAGCCGATCTACTTCCGCGAACCGAACATGAACCTCGGCGTGGCCGACATGCGCAATCGCCCGCCGCATATCGTGGGCGAGCACTTCCTCAAGCACTACGACATCGAGCGCGACAGCATCTACGCGCACGCCTACACCAATCTCGACTTCATGGAAGCGGCCGAGAAATACGGTCGTGTGGGCGGCTTCGCGCACCTCAAGACCCTGGTCGACAAGCTGCGTGACTCCCGCCCGAACGCCCTCCTGCTGGATGGCGGCGATACCTGGGGCGGCGGCTCCGGCTCCGCGCTGTGGACCAACGCGCAGGACATGGTGGATGCACAGAAGCTGCTGGGCATCGACATCATGACCGGCCACTGGGAATTCACCTACGGCGCCGACCGCGTCGAAGAGGTCGTGAACGGCGACTTCGCCGACGCCGGCATCGACTTCGTGGCCCAGAACGTGCGTGACGTGGACTGGGGTGACCGCATCTTCAAGCCGTACGTGATCCGCGAGATGAACGGCGTGAACGTGGCGGTCGTGGGTCAGGCCTTCCCCTACACCCCGATCGCCAACCCGCGCTGGATGATCGAACAATGGTCCTTCGGCATCCGCCCGGACGACATGCAGGAGCAGGTCAACGCGGCCCGCGCGGAGGGCGCCGAGATCGTCGTCGCCCTGTCGCACAACGGCATGGACGTGGACATCAAGATGGCCGGCATGGTCGAGGGCCTGGACGCCATCATGGGCGGCCACACCCATGACGCCGTGCCGCAGCCCCTGCCCGTGGACCGTCCCGACGGCGGCACCTGTCTGGTCACCAACGCCGGCTCCAACGCCAAGTTCGTCGGCGTACTGGACTTCGACTTCCGCGACGGCGCCATCCAGGACTGGGAATACCGCCTGGTGCCGGTGTTCGCCGAGATGCTGCCGGAACACCCGGGGATGGCCTCGTTCATCCACAACATGCGCAACAGCGAGGTCACCTGGAAGGGCGAAACCTTCAACATGGAGGACAAGCTGTCCGAAGAACTGGCGGTCACCGACGACCTGCTTTACCGCCGCGGCAATTTCAACGGCACCTTCGACCAGCTGATCTGCGACGGCCTGATCGAATACAACGACGCCCAGATCTCCTTCTCCCCGGGCTTCCGCTGGGGCACCACGGTGCTGCCGGGCATGCCCATCACCTTCGAGCACGTGATGGACCAGACCGGCCTGACCTATCCGGAGATGACCCGCAACACCTTCACCGGGGCCCAGATCAAGGACATCCTGGAAGACGTCGCGGACAACCTCTACAACGCCGACCCCTTCTACCAACAGGGCGGCGACATGGTGCGCGTCGGCGGCCTGAAGTACGCCATCGATCCGACCGCCGAGATCGGCAACCGGATCTCCGAGATGGAACTGGACGGCCGCAAGCTGGATGCCGACAAGGAATACGTCGTCGCCGGCTGGGCCAGCGTGCAGCAGAATGTTCCGGGCGGTGTCGGGGTCGACATCTGGGATGGTGTCGCCGAATACCTGCGCAGCTTGGACGGCAACGTACGCATCAGCGACCTCAACGAACCCAAGGTCAAGGGTATCGGCGAGGACAACCTCGGTTTCGTTCCGACCACCGAGGACATGTACCGCCGCTCCTGATCGGTTGCCGGCACCCGTCCGGGCCTTGCCTGGAACGAGAAAGCCCCGCTCATGCGGGGCTTTTTTGTGGCTGCGCGGCTCTCGACAGCCGTGCTTGACCGGTTACCACCGGAACCCAAGACTGAGCGATCACGCCTGGACGTCAGACGTTCACCCAGCGCCCGCTGGCATCGCGGCAGGCCGTGCCCGTGATGGTCTCCGGATATCCGTCCATCGTTGCCTGCACCTGATACTCGCGGCAGTCCTGCCCCGAGGAACGGTAGGTGCGGGTGGGCGTGGCCTGATACTGATGCCCGGTGTTCGGATTGCGCCAGGTCGAGCTCTGCCGGTCCGGGACCGTCTCCAGCGTGCGCGACACCCGCATCCGGTCGACATCGTCCATGCTGCGCCCCACCGAACCGCCGATCGCCGCACCCGCCAGGGTGCCGGCAATAATCGCGGCGGTACGCCCGCGCCCGCCGCCGATCTGACTGCCGATCGCGCCCCCGGCGGCCCCGCCGATCAGGGCCCCGGTCTGCTGCTTGCTGATCGTCTGACATCCGGTCAGAAAGGCCACCGAACCAACCAATGCCATAATCAAAAACAATCGCCCTGCCATTTTCCACCTCCCGCCGTTTCCAACCGCCTTGATCGGACATCACGCGGTTAGCTTACGCCCGCGCATCTGAACGACAGGTGAAGGAATGGCGGACAGGAGGTGTACCCAGCAAGACACAGAAAGACGCCCGCAGCAGCCGCCAGGCACCCTGTAGGGAATAACGAAAAGGAAATGGTGGGCCGTGTAGGAATCGAACCTACAACCAATGGATTAAGAGTCCACTGCTCTACCAATTGAGCTAACGGCCCCCGGAACAAAAGGGGATGGGGTGACCGATGGGACTCGAACCCACGACAACCGGAGTCACAATCCGGGACTCTACCAACTGAGCTACGGTCACCACCGTGTCACTGTACAGCTACTTTCGCGAAGGCGGCCCTGGCGCGCCCGGCAGGACTCGAACCTGCAACCGTCGGCTTAGAAGGCCGATGCTCTATCCGGTTGAGCTACGAGCGCGTTACCGCCGAGCATTGGGGCCATGGCGCCTGATTCGAACCTGCCTGCAAGCCTTGGCCGGGAGCCATGGTCGGGGTAGAGGGATTCGAACCCCCGACATCCTGCTCCCAAAGCAGGCGCGCTACCAGACTGCGCTATACCCCGTCGAGCCGTCCCCGCAAAAAGGGCCTACACAGCGAGCGCAGGATGGTAGCGCCGGAAGAGGGGACCGGTCAAGGAAAAAGGGGGAAATTTCGACCTGGCTCGCCCCCGGCAGCCGCCTGTCGTGGTAACGTCAAACCGAATCGTACGCAAGGCCGCGTCGCAGGGAGAAACGGATGCTCGACTGGGTAGCCAGTACGGCCATTGTGCTGGGGGCGGCAGGCCTTCTGTACGCCCAGTGGAAGCTCGCCCAGCTCCTGCGCCAACTGCCGCAAAGCCGCGTGCGTACGGGCTGGAAGATGATGGCCTTCCTGGTCCCGGTGTTCACCCTGGGCTATTTCGGCTACATCCCGTTGAACTGGGGCCTCTACCAGGGCCTGCCGGACCTGCTGGTCCCGGTGATCTTCCTGCTGGGCGGCTGTTTCGTCTGCACCGTGGTCGGCCTGACCTACAGCTCGGTGGAAAAGATCCGCCGCGTCACGCGGCTGGAGCATGAATCCATCACCGACCCGCTGACCGGTCTGTTCAACCGGCGGCACATGGATCGCCGGCTGGAAGAGGAGGTCTCCCGCGCGCGGCGCTACGGCCAGCCTCTCTCCCTGGTGATGCTGGACATCGACCAGTTCAAGCCGATCAACGACCGCCTCGGCCACCTGATCGGCGACTACATCCTGACCACCCTCGCCGAACGCATGCGACTGGTACTGCGGCGCTCCGACCTGGCCGCGCGTTTCGGCGGGGAGGAATTCGTCGTGATCGCCCCGCATACCGACCTCGAGGCGGCCATGGCCCTGGGTGACAAGCTGCGCAACGCAATCGCCGGTACCCCGATCACCCTGACTGGGCACCAGGCGGCCCCGCCCTGCGCCCCGGACGAACTGACCGTCACCGTCAGCGTCGGCATCGCCAGCCTCGCCAGCGACCCACAAGCCAGCGAGACCGCCGAGACCCTGATCGCCCGTGCCGACGACGCGCTCTATCGCGCCAAGCAGGACGGACGCAACCGTTGCGAGGCCAGCCCCGCCACAACCAGCCTCTCCGCGGCGCTGTAACGGATTCTTCCGGCGTCCGCCGACAACACGGATTCCCGCCCGCGTCGGCTTGAGCGCCCGCCCCCGCCATGGGAAGATCGCGGGCATTCCTTCCAAGGCGAGACCCCATGACGGCCCAGCTCATCGACGGACGCGCGATCGGACAAAGCCACCGCGCACGGATCGCGACCGAGATCGAATCCATGACCGCCCGCGACCTGCGTCCGCCGGGTCTCGCCGTGGTCCTGGTCGGGACCAACCCGGCCTCCGAGGTGTACGTGCGCAACAAGCGCAAGGCCTGCGAACAGGTCGGCGTCGTCTCGCACTCCTACGACCTGCCGGCCGGCACCCCGCAAACCGACCTGCTGGCGCTGATCGACCAGCTTAACGCCGACCGCACCATCGACGGCATCCTGGTCCAGCTGCCCCTGCCCGACCACATCGACCCGGAAACGGTGATCGAGCGCATCTCTCCGGCCAAGGACGTGGACGGCTTCCACCCGTATAACGTCGGCCGCCTGGTGGCGCGCGTGCCGCGCCTGCGCCCGTGTACGCCCTGGGGCGTCATCCAGTTGCTGCGCCACATCGAGGAGCCGTTCAAGGGTCGCACCGCCTGCGTGATCGGTGCCTCCAACATCGTCGGGCGCCCGATGGCCCTGGAGCTGCTGCTGGCCGGCGCCACCCCGACCATCTGCCACCGCTTCACGCCGGACACCGCCGCCATCGCCCGCCAGTCCGACATCGTCGTCGCGGCCGTGGGCAAACCCGGCCTGGTCAAGGGCGACTGGATCAAGCCGGGGGCCACGGTCATCGATATCGGCATCAACCGCCGCGACGACGGGACGCTGACCGGGGACGTGGAATTCGATGCCGCCGCCGAGAAGGCCGCCTGGATCACGCCCGTGCCGGGCGGCGTCGGCCCGATGACCGTCGCGATGCTGCTGGACAACACCCTGCGCGCCCGCGCCTTCGGGACCCACGAAGCGGGCTGAGGACGCGCCCGGGCCCGCCCGGGACCCCGCTCAACCGGCCGCGGCAATCTCCTGCGCGGCCCGCAGCCGCGCCCGCACCCGCTCGCGCCCCAGATACTCCCAGATCCGCGGCAGCTCCGGGCCAAAGGTCTGCCCGGAGAGGGCTGCGCGCAGCGGCATGAACAGCTTGCGGCCCTTGGCACCCGTCGCGGCCCCCACGGCCTTGGCCAGCGCCGGGAAGTCCTCGGCCTCATCCAGCGCCGCCAGCGCGGCGCCATAGAACGCCGCCCCGGCCCCCGCCAGCTCCTCGCGGGCGCTGTCGCTGTACGGCATCGGGTCGTCCGCGAACGCCGCCACCCACACCGGGGCCTCGGCCGCCCGGCTGATGTTGTCCCGCAGCAGGCGCGCCAGGGCCGGTCGCTCTTCGGCGGCGACCCCCTCGAGCACACCGGCCGCTTCCAGATAGGCCTGCAGTGACTCGTCCGACAGCCCGCGCAGGGCCTCCGACTGCCAGTGTTCCAGCTGCTGCGGGTCGTGCCGGGCCGCGCTGTGCCCGATCCGCTCGCGGCTGAAGCCGGCCGCCAGCGCCTCGGCCGAGAGCAACTCGTCCGACTCGAAGCGATGCCCGAGCCGCGCCAGGTGGTTCAGGATCGCCAGCGGCAGATAGCCATCGGCGCGCAGCTCCTCGACGCTGGCGGAGCCGTTGCGCTTGGACAACGGCGCCCCGTCCTGCCCCATCACCAGCGGCAGGTGGTGATAGGCCGGCGCCACCAGCCCCAGCGCCTCCAGCAGCAGCATCTGGCGCGGGGTGTTGGCGATATGGTCCTCGCCGCGCACCACGTCGGTCACGCCCATCAGGGCATCGTCGATCGCATTGGAGAAGAAGAAGGCGGGCGTGCCGTCGGAGCGCCGGATCACGAAGTCGCCGATCTCGTCGGTCCGAAAGCTCACCGGCCCGCGTACCCCGTCCTCGAAACGGACCGTCCGGCCCAGCGGCACGCGAAAGCGCAGGGTCGGCTTCTGCCCCTCGGCCGCGCGCCGCTCGGCCTCCTCCGCGCTCAGGTGGGCGCAGGTCCCGGGATAGCGCGGCGGCTTGCCCTGGGCGCGCATGCGCTTGCGCCCGCGGTCCAGCTCGGCGGCCGAGCAGAAGCACGGATAGGCCAGCCCCTGATCGATCAACTGCCGGTAATAACCCGCGTAGAGTTCGCCGCGCTCGGATTGCGCGTAGGGACCGGCGTCACCCCCTGCGCCGAAGCCCTCGTCCCAGTCCAGGCCCAGCCAGCGGAGATCACGCTGCAGGGCCTCGACAAACTCCGGCCGCGAGCGCTCGGCATCGGTGTCCTCGATCCGCAGCAGGAAACGGCCGCCGCGCGACCGCGCCAGCAGCGCGCTGAACAGCGCGGTGCGGACGTTGCCCAGATGCAGCAGGCCGGTGGGACTGGGGGCGAAACGGGTTCGGGTCATGGTGTTCGTCATCGCGCGCATGGTAGCGGAGCGCCCGCGGCCTCACCAGCGCCGCGTCCACACATCCAACCGGCGTGCTGGCAGGCCCCGCCGGTGGCGGGTACCATGCCCCCCTCGAATTCCCCGGAGGTCAGAACCATGCAGCGCATCCGCACCCGGCTTGCCATTGTGCTGGCCACCGCCCTTCTTGCCCTACTGCTTTCAGGAGCCCCCATGGCCGATACCAATCCGCAGGTCGCGATCGAAACCAACCATGGCCGCATCGTGCTGGAACTCAACGCCGAAGCCGCCCCGGAGACGGTCGCCAACTTCATGTCCTACGTGGATGACGGCTTCTACGACGGTACGATCTTTCACCGCGTGATCCCGGGATTCATGGTCCAGGGCGGCGGCTTCGACAAGAACATGAGCCAGAAGTCCGCTGGCGAGCCGATCCGCAACGAGGCGGACAACGGCCTGAAGAACGAGGTGGGCGCGATCTCCATGGCCCGTACCCAGGATCCGCACTCGGCCACCGCGCAGTTCTTCATCAACGTGAACGACAACGACTTCCTCAACCACACGGCCCCGAATGCGCAGGGCTGGGGTTATGCGGTCTTCGGCAAGGTGACCGAGGGCATGGACGTCGTGCGTCAGATCGAGTCCGTGCCCACCGGGCGTTCCGGCATGCACCAGGATGTGCCGCAGGAGCCGGTCGTGATGGAAAGCGTGAAACGCGTCGAGGACTGAGCCACCCCGTGGCTTCGAGCGCGCCGGCCCTGGTCATCTCCGACCTGCACCTGGATCGCGAGCCCGGCCCCCTGCTGGAGGCCGTACTTGCCTTCCTGAAGGGGCCGGCGCGCAGCGCCTCGGCGCTGTACATCCTCGGCGACCTGTTCGAATACTGGGTCGGCGATGACGCCGGCTTCCCGGCGGCCGAACAGCTCGCCGAGGCCCTGCAGACACTCGAGATCCCGGTCGCCTTCATCCACGGCAACCGGGATTTTCTCGTGGGCCCGGACTACGCCAAACGGGCGGGGATGCAGCTGGCGCCCGAGCCATTGCATGCGGCCCTGCCCTGCGGGCCCGCCGTGCTGCTGCATGGCGATTCCCTGTGCACCGACGACACCGAGCACATGGCCTTTCGCCAGCAGGTGCGCGGCGGCGAATGGCAGCGGGCCTTTCTGGCCCATCCGCTGGAGGAACGCATCCGCCAGGCCGAGGCCATGCGCGCCACCAGCCGCGACAACAGCCGGATGAAGGCCGACGCCATCATGGACGTGAATGCGAACGCCGTGGCCGATACCTTCCGCGACGCCGATGTCCCGCTGATGATTCATGGCCATACCCACCGCCCCGCGATCCACGACCTGGCGGTCGATGGTCAGCCGCGCCAGCGCTGCGTGCTCCCGGCCTGGGACGAGCACCCGGGCTACCTGGAAGTCGCGGCGACCGGCCCCGTCCTGCGCGAACTGGACGGCTCGCCCTACCCGGCGCACCTGCTGCACGCCTGAACCGCACTCTTCGCGCCGTTGCACAGCTGGCCCTGGTTCGTCGTTGGTGTTTATGACGGCACCACCGCCTACCTTGTTGTGGCTGGGCCTGGTTCTGCATCCGGTGTTTACGGTGCCTTCGGTCCACATACTGCCGAGCGCTGACTCGCCAGCGCGCCCCGAGGTCCTTTCTTGCTTGCCCAAGAAAGGACCCAAAGAAGGGCACCCGGATTTCGCCCGGGAACCTTGCTCCAGGGC